>JBGSVR010000438.1:0-2581 GCA_041752855.1 Thermosynechococcaceae cyanobacterium | reverse complement strand
AATAGTGCGCTGTAGGTAGGGCTGTTCCCGTGCCAGTTCGTTAGGCTGCACCATAAACGACTGGATTGCCATGGGCAAGATTGAGCCAACGCCGCTCGTCAACCCCAGATAAATCCCCACGCCGTACAGTATAGATTTTCTGGTGATGGGCTTTGCTTTAGGGTCTATCGCCTGCCAGAACAGCACCCCTGCGATCGCCAAGGTTAAGCCGCTGCCTCCGATATAGATCGGCAACTGTACGACAATATCCGTAAAGCTGGCACCAAAAGAAACGCCGCTCGTGGAATACAGGAGTTCGTAACGACTGAGCCAATAGCTGAGGCTAACCACTACTAAAAAGGCTCCCCCCAATCCGCAGAGATGTCGCCGTTGTGGAGCCGAGAACCCGATAAACCAGCCCTCACTTAAGCTATTGCCCGATAGCAGATAGGTTAAGGCTATGGCAATTAGCCCGTATAAAAATAACCCCATGAGCCAAAACTCTAGGAGTTCCCAAGCGGGGAGGGTAAATATGTAAAAGCCAATATCTTGGTTAAAAACAGGTTCCGTCTGGTTAAAGGAGGCTCCCTGAAACGCCGGCAGCACCTTCACCCATTGACGGGACAGCGTTATGCTGACGAAACTACTGAAGATGAATGAGATCGCCGTGAGACCAAAGGTCGGGAATCGTAGGAGAGCGAGCGACAGGGCTAGTAATGCGATCGCGATCCAGCCTTGAGAAAAGCTCTGAATGCCTAAATGCCAGAGAGTGTCTGGTCTAAATAAGATAGGCATCGGGGGAGAGATGCTGGGCAAGCTTGGGTTAAGGTGCCATTGACTGAAAAGCGCCTGACCGTAGTGCAGCACTAACATTTCTGCAAGCAGGCTTAGCCCAAGGGTTAAGGGCAGTAGCCAGCGTAGCCTTATCCCAGTTTGAGCAGTTTGAGCAAATGGGAGATTGGAAAAACTGCCATGCTTGAAGCGCTGAGCCAGGGCGAGATTGCCCAATAGGTAGCCAATACTGACGGTAAAAGTGACAATCCACAGTACACCCTGGGTCGTGAGTCTCAGCAGATACATTTTCAGGTAGCCGACTTCCTGAAACCACAACAGTTCTGCCCCCAGCCGAGCCGATAAATCTAGCCCAAACCATAGCCCCGCAATCAAGATAATGCTGCGAGTGAAGTATTTCTGGACTGTTCCAGATTTGAATCGAGGGAACTGCTTCATCGGGGTGATTGAGAAGGATTCGTCTTGAGCCAGTCTGGGTTTAACATCCAGCTATTATAGGGGCTGGCTAGATTGAGCGACCTGTCTCTATGCAGGAATTGACAACCCAAAAGGATGGAGGAATCTGTTCTTTTGGGTTGTCAGAGCCAACGCCACAATCAGAGGCGATCAAAGAATATGCCCTGAGGCAAATGCCTGTATTTCCCCATTCTGAAGACGGAGCAGCAGATGACCGTGATCGCTAATACCCGCAGCCTCACCCACAATTTGCGCCTGTCCCACCGCTAGGGTAATCCTCTGCCCACTCAGTGCGTCTCTTTGGCGAAGGGGTGGCAATAACAAACTGAACCCACGACCAGAGCGATTATTTTCATACCGCAGTATCCCCGCCAACTGCGTAAGGTAACGGCGAACTTGCTCCAACAGCTCTAATTCAGTCGGGATGGCAGCCGAAATTTGATGGAGGCTGATGACTCGATGAGAGATTGCCTTAAGCGTTTCGTCTCTTACCTCTACACAACGATTAAGGCCAATACCTACAACAACACGACTCTCTACGCCAAAAGAGCTGGCTTCACACAAAATCCCTGCTAGCTTACACTCATTGAACAAAATGTCATTAGGCCACTTTAGACGAAAAAGGCTTTGACAGTCTACGACCAAATCTTCAACGGCATAAATGACCGCTAGCCCTGCCGCCAAGCTGAGTTCTGGCAGTTGTACCGAAGGAATTTGCGTTAATATGACGCTTGCGGTTAGCACACCAGCAGGAGAATGCCAGATCCGTCCATTTTGACCTCTTCCAGCCGTTTGCTTTTGGGTAAACACAACATCCCCATGATTGAGATGGGCGGCATTTTGTATCGCCCAGGTGTTGGTGCTAGGGCAGGTATCTAGCCAGTGCAGCCAATGGGGACAATGGTTTTCTGATACGTTCATCTAGTCAGTGACCGACAAAATTGAACCTGCAACATTTTCTGAAATGTGTTTACAGAGACACAATGGTGGTAGAAAGGACGTAGCCACAGCAGCTAGGGTCAAATAACTGGGGTCAAACCATGATTGATGTTGAGCATTTGAGCAAAACCTATGGCTCAACCACTGCCATTAATGATGTTACATTTCAGGCGGAGCCTGGAGAAATCTTAGGGTTACTGGGGCCAAATGGCGCAGGTAAAACCACCACTATGAGAATTTTGTCGGGGTACCTCCCTGCTAGTCACGGTACCGCTAGAGTGGCAGGCTATGAGGTTCACGAAAGCCCGATGGCGGTGCGCCAGCGCATTGGGTACCTCCCCGAAACGCCTCCCCTCTATACAGACATGACCGTTGAGGACTATCTCAACTTTGTCGCTCGCATTAAGGGCGTTGC
>JBGSVR010000437.1:0-2814 GCA_041752855.1 Thermosynechococcaceae cyanobacterium | reverse complement strand
ATTCAAGGTTTGGAACCCCCAAACGGGGCAGGAATTGCAGAAACTGGACTTACAGCCACCGAGCATCCCGTCTCAGAATAATATCAAGCTACCACTCGGCCCGTCGGCGCTCAGTGCTGACCGCACAACCCTCACGGTCTACGTCCCTCGGCGAGGTATTCAGGTGTTGCAGGTGGGGAAGCCAGCAAAGCCTTGATTTCAGCGTTCCTCATAAAAAGGTTAACAACCTCAAATGTGTTGGGGTTCCGAGGTTTTCGATACACTTAAAGTGCTGCTCTCAGGATGCATGTACAGTAAGCTTTCTAGAATTGGCGGGGATCCAGTGGCAAAAAACTAGGCACACTAACAATCTCCCGTACTTGCTCCTCAGATACGGGCAAGCTATCCTTAGCTATCCAAACTGGTTTTGAACCATTTAACGTACAAAGACTGGTAAGTCCCGTTTTCCTTGAGACTTAACAATGCCTCATTAATTGCCTTACGATTCGGGCTGTTCATGGGCATTAATATTCCATAATTTTCATCTCGAAGCGTCTCTTCAACCAACGATACTTTTCCTTGACCTTCGTGGGCGGCGTAGTACAGCAATACGGGAGCGTCAAACAGTACTGCATCTACATTTTTATTGAGGAGTGCAGCATAGGCTGAATCTATTTGGTCAACTGCTAAGGTTTTTAGTCCTCTACTCTGGAGATACTCGGCTGCTGTACCTGCTTTACTACAAGTTTTTCTGATGTCGAACTCACGTTAAAACAGCTTAAATTGTTCAGATTCTTCTTTTACTCTGGCTGATGGTTTCCCTTTTGGCGAGACAGGCTGATTGCTCTTGCGTAACCCCACCGCAATTTTGCTGTGCTTCTCAATTTGGCTCATCACCTGCTTGGCACGCTGTATCACCGTAGGGGGTAGCCCCGCCAATCGTCCAGCCTCAATGCCGTAAGAACGACTGGCTCCCCCAGGCTGTACCTGATGTAAAAAGATAATTTGATCGGGCATTTCTTTGACAACGACCTGGTAGTTCGCCACGTTATCAATGAGAGAAGCTAATTCGTTTAGCTCATGGTAATGGGTTGCAAAAATGGTACGGGCTTTGATTGCGACCGCCAGGTATTCTGCAACTGACCAGGCGATCGCCAACCCGTCAAAGGTCGCAGTTCCGCGCCCAATTTCGTCGAGTAGCACCAGCGATCGCTCGGTGGCGTGGTTGAGAATATTGGCGGTTTCATTCATTTCCACCATGAAGGTAGATTGGCCTGTAGCGAGGTCGTCTACTGCGCCCACTCGGGTGAAGATGCGATCGCATACCCCCATGCTGGCGGCCTCGGCTGGTACAAAACTTCCGGTTTGTGCCAAGAGCTGAATTAGCCCGACCTGGCGCAGGTAGCAGCTTTTTCCGCTGGCGTTAGGGCCTGTAAGTACCACTAAATCAGGGGCGGAACCTTCGCCTAGAGTGGTGGAATTGGGTACGAAAAAACCAGCGGGTAAGGACTGCTCTACCACAGGGTGTCGCCCGTCTTGGATTTCAATGCGGCGGTCTTTGGTCATGGAAGGGCGGCTATAGCCTTGGTAGATGGCGACTTCGGCTAAGCCTGTCAGCACGTCCACTCCTGCGATGGCTGTAGCAACGGTGCGAATTAGCTCTGCGAGTGCGCCCACTTCAGCGCGGAGCTGCCCAAACAGGTCATACTCTAGGGCAAATAAATCAGTTTGCGCGGTCATAATGCGGGCTTCGCGCTCTTTGAGGTCTGGGGTGATGTAGCGTTCTTCGTTGGTGAGGGTTTGTTTACGGATGTAGTCTGCGGGGGCTTGGGTGCTTTTACCCCGTGAAATGCTGATGTAGTAGCCGAAGGCTTTGTTAAAGCCCACTTTGAGGGTAGAAATTCCGGTGCGGTCTTTTTCGACTCGCTCTAAATCGGTAATCCAGTGCTGGTCAGCCTCGACCTGCTGCCGCAGCCGATCAATTTCGGCGTTTACCCCACTGCGAATCAGATTCCCTTCGCTTAGGCTAATGGGGGGTGACTCTACCAGGTGAGCGCGGAGTTTTTGGGCAAGCTGGTCGAGTTCTGGCGGGACGGTTTGTAGGGCTTTGAGATAGGGTGATTCGCCGTTACGCACGAGGTACGCAATATCTGTCAGCCGCTCTAAAGATTCTGCTAAGGCAACCAAATCGCGCGCGTTGGCGGTGCCCGATCCGGCGCGTCCGGCAAGGCGCTCTAGGTCGTAAATGTTTTGCAACTGCTGTTGAAGCTGCTGTCGTAGCTGGGTATTTTGCACCAGTTCTGCCAACGTGTCTTGACGGGCAATAATTTGCTCGATCGCCAAAAGCGGCTGAAGCAGCCAGCGACGCAGTGCCCGACTTCCCATTGCGGTGGCGGTGCGATCGAGCGCCCACAGCAGCGAACCATGAAAGGTTCCATCTCGTGAGGTTTGGGTGATTTCTAGGTTGCGACGAGTTTGGTGGTCAAGCACCAAATATTCGCTGAGGGTGTAGGTGGTGAGGGGCTGGAGCGGAATATGGGTTTCTTTTTGAGTGTCTTCGAGGTACATCAGCAGCCCTCCTGCGGCTCGGATGGCAAGGGGCAGATGGTCACAGCCTAATCCCTCTAAGGATCGCACCCGAAACTGCTCTAGCAGACGCTGTCGGGCATCGGTGAGGCCAAAGCTAGACTGCGATCGCAGTGTATAGCAAAACTGATCGGGCAACCCTTCTGGCAATAGGGGCGACGTTTCACCAGGGCGCAGGAGCTGCTTCACGTCGGGGGCATCGGTGGGGAACAAAACCTCTGAGGGCTGGAGCCGCATCAATTCTTGAAT
>JBGSVR010000436.1:0-11331 GCA_041752855.1 Thermosynechococcaceae cyanobacterium | reverse complement strand
TTTTAGGCGTGGTGATAAGGTAATTATGGATGCCAGTGGCGTGGGCATAGGTTTTGGTAGATAGCAGCATATCAGAGCAGTTTAACGCCTGATCGTCTTTCTCAATGACTGCTTAACTATTTTCGCCACCCTGCACTAGGGTTTAATGAGTTTGAACGTTATGGCGAGTATAGTACGGGCAAAGGCTCTGATTGTGTTGACTTCGCGGCTCGAAAAAATTCTGGAAATGATAGATTTTTAGACTCCCCTTCAAACCCAAATCTATTAATTGAAGTCAAAGGTCGAAAAACGGAAGGTGGAGTACTCATTAACTTAGAAGAAGGCACTCCTAGATATCTTGCAACAAGATCTCAGCTTCAACGTTATTTACTATCTCCAAAATGCAGCACAGCTCAGTGGGGTATAGTCACTAATTCTATCCATATTCAGCTTTTTAGGCGGCATGGAAAAGTTGTTGTGCCTGCAACATCTAATTACAAAATAACACTAAGCAATGTAAATGAAATAGTTGCCACTATCAAATCTCTTATTGACAACCCACCTCAGGCTCTCACTGTTTGTGTTTATAACAATAAGGGAGGAATTGGCAAAACAACCACAACCGTTAATTTGGCAGGGGCTTTAGCACAGAAAGGAAAAAGAGTTTTAGTTGTAGATTTTGATACACATCAGAGAGATCTCACTCACATTCTAAAAATTGAAGATGCAAAGCCTAGTCTATTCGATTGTATGCTGAGCATAAATAAGTCAAAAAAAGTAGCTGTCCAGACTTTTATATCTAAACACAAGAAAGGTAAAGATGCATCATTTGATGTAATTCCCGCTGACCCAATAATGTCTAAGCAAGCTAATGTTGAACTGAGTCAGAAAATTCAAGGCGGTATATCAAGATTACAAAACGTTCTGAATTCTTTTGTTTATGAGTATGACTATATTCTTATAGATTCTCCGCCAAACTGGGAGTTTTTCAGCCAGAGTAGCGTTTATGCTGCTGATGTTGTTCTTATTCCAACTAGGGCTAATGATGTCTCATCATTAGAAAATGCAGCTACGGCAATCTCTGAGTTTCTCCCAGAAATTAAACAAGTAAGACAAGACGGTGGGCCGGTCGCTCTGCCAATTTTTTTTAACGGCCCATTGGCAACAAATGTTCAGGTGGCAATTGCAAAAGAAAGACTTAAAGAAATTGCTATCAGGGTTGAAAAGACATCTAAATTCAAACTAATGCCTTACTTTTTTCCAAAGAATAGCAGTATCAATAGAAACGAAGATATTTTTTCACTGCGTGGAAATGCAAGTGTCACGAAGGGGGCTTTTTTAGGAATCTTACCAACCCTAATGAATAAGACTGCTGCTGATTACTATCAATCGCTGGCAAAGGAGTATTTTTTAGCATGATAGATATAAGTGATATTGGCAAGCTCATGCATTTGCCTTTAGCCGATATTTTGCCAGGAGATCCTATTGAAGTTCCAGGATTCGTTATTACAGCCGCAGCAGAAGCACTGCTCAAAGCGAATGGTCGAAATTGGGTTCCTGTAATTGTCAAGCAAACAGGCAAATATGAATACCAAGTGGTTAGCAACGTATTCCCCTATGCGGTTGCTCAAGAGGCTGGACTAGACAGAGTATGGTGCATGGTCACAGATTCAAGTTCTGAAACCATTGAACTCATTAAGATTCTGTCTAGAGAAATAATGCCTAAAGTCAATCTGTGTACTGCTTCGCGAGAGGTCATTATGGATGCTTTAAAGTATCTTATCAAGCGACCTGGCAGTCCTTTAAGCAAGGTTGATCTTTTAGTTGCCACGAACAGAATTGAAGAGGCTGATAGAGAAGATTGGAAAGACTTCTCAGCTATCACAAAGCTGAAGTGTGGTATTACCAAAGGTCTAAAACTGGATTTGCTCAGCGAAGTTTTTTACTTGTCACCTTTACCTTCTCCTGAGTTGCCACCACCACCGCTACTCACGAGCATCAAAAAAGGAACAAGAGAAGAGATATTGACGGGTCTTAAATATTTGTCAGATTATAAAATTAACGGTTTCAATAAAGTTGATATCGAAAAAGTGGCAGATGAGATCATTCATGCTGATAAAAGCAAGTGGAAAAGCCTAAATCCAATATCTACCCTTGCCTGTGGAATTGCTAAGCCCAAAGTTGCTACTCTAAAGATGGTCTTTAAACTCTAGTGTTTTTACAAGCATTGGGATCTTGTTAAGGATGGAAGGCGATCGCCTCTTGTCCAAAAAGTTGCCCTCTAGCCCATCAGCCAGCCATAATCGAGACAAGACATGCTGAGGAGCTAAAACCTATGACCAATACAGCAGCGCTACAAAAACTGATTGATTCGGTAGATGCCCTTTCAATAGAAGATCAGGATGTTTTGATTGCATTGGTTCAACAACGACGGACAGAACAACGACAAACAGCAATGTTCCACAATAATGTCGAAACAGTCCAGACCTTAAGCTCTGGACAAAGAATGCAGGCTTTTCAAGAATGGGTTGAAAGCCATCATGCGATGGAACTGCCCGATCTTTCCGATGAAGCTATTAGTCGAGAAAGTATTTATGGAGAAAGAGGCTGACTCGTTATCTAGTTGATACTAATATCCTGTTGCGAAGCATCCAGGTCACAAACCCAATGCATCAGAGTGCAACAGCGGCACTTAGAATTTTACTGAGTGAAGAAAATGATGTGTTTGTCACCCCACAAAACTTGATTGAATTCTGGAATGTTTGTACACGACCACTGGCTCGAAATGGCTTGGGGTTAAGCATTTCTGAGGTTGACGCAGAGTTGACCAAGCTTGAAGTCATTTTTGTGCTGCTGCCAGATGTGCCAGAAATTTATCCCGAATGGCGACGACTGGTACTAACTCATGGCGTAATGGGTGTCAATGTTCACGACACAAAGCTTGCTGCCGCAATGTTGGTTCACAGTATTATTCATCTTCTCACCTTTAATACTGCTGACTTTAAGCGTTTTCCAGAGATTATAGCCGTGCATCCTTCTGAGATAACCACTGCTCCACTAGGGAGGTGAGGCAACTAAGGTACAGATTTCCCTGATGCTTGAATCGCATACTGAATCAGGCGAGCTATTGAACAAAAAAATAACGCTACAAGTCTATCCCCTGCTTTATCTCTCTTATCAACAAGAGACAAAGAAAATAGGCAATAGAAATGTAGCGAAATATAACCGTAAGACGGCATTTAATCCCTTAAAGAACGTTTTTGTTCTAGAGAGGGTGAAAGAGCAAATCGGGGTAAAAACGGTTGAATTCGATCATGATTCCCGCTGTTGCGGTAAACCAAAGTGCGGCGACAACAGGGGCAGAGGCTAAAAATTTTGCCATCGTGTTCTCCAAATGGACAGTTAAGGTTCAGAAATCAACTATGTGCAGGCGGTTTCTAACGGGGGGAAACCGTAACTTCGCTATCTTTGACCAACAGCTCACCGGAGGTAAGTTCCTTGAAAGCCAATAGAGGCCATAGTGCAGCACCCACGGTGCAGCCAAAAGCGAGCGGAACATTAAGAATAATTTCTGACATTGCTGGATTCTTTTCTTTGCGAATCGCAATTAGATAAGAACGACCAGCCCAGCCAATACATCCCGTGATGTAAAGAAACATGATGCTTGGAATCGTAAAGTCACCAGCATGGCTCAGGCGACCATCCACAATGAGATGGGGTAGCCCTTCAGGACCACATAGAGCTTGACCATAACGCTCAAACCGCTTAGCTCCAGATTCTGGATCTGCGGTGGTTGGGCGAGCGTTTTTAGCCCGTGCCTGAAATGCAGGCGTGTCGCTGCATCGGGTTAGACCTGCAACATCGGCAGATGCTGATGGCGCAAAGCCAATCCACAGGGTAAAGACTAAGACTAGAGCAAACAATCGACGCATAGAGTTGCTTCCCTTGATTTAGACAACAAATTACACAACAAGCCAGTCATAAAAGCAAAAAAGATTTTTCGCTATAGGTTGCCTAGCCTATATACTCGTAAGCTCCATAACGCTTTACAAGTCACCTTGTAAAGACTGAAGATTTGAGAAAATAGGCATACTTACTAATAAAGACCCATTCAAAAAGCTACCAGCTAATGACCACCGTTTTAGCAATTGAAACGAGTTGTGACGAAACTGCGGCAGCGGTTGTAAAAAAACGTCACATCTTAAGTAGTGTCGTCTCGTCCCAGATTCTGACGCATCAACCGTTTGGCGGCGTTGTGCCAGAGGTGGCCTCTCGTCAGCATGTCGAGACCATTAACGCCACGGTAGAGGCGGCTGTCTTGCAGGCTGGCCTTAGCTGGGACGAGATTGACGGCGTTGCCTCTACCTGTGCGCCCGGTCTAATGGGTTCGCTGCTGGTGGGGCTGACGGCTGCAAAAACCTTGGCAATGCTCTACGATAAGCCGTTTTTAGGGGTACATCACCTCGAAGGGCATATTTACGCATCTTATCTAGAGCAGCCTGACTTAGAGCCTCCATTTTTGTGTCTTTTAGTCTCTGGCGGTCATACCAGTCTCATTGTTGTCAAGGAATGTGGGGTCTACGAAACGGTAGGCCAAACCCGCGATGATGCCGTGGGTGAAGCGTTTGACAAAGTCGCGCGTCTGATGGGGTTAGGGTATCCAGGTGGCCCTGTGATGGATCAGGCTGCTCAACGCGGAAACCCTCTCGCTTTTGCGCTACCAGAGGGCAATATTTCGCTACCAGAAGGCGGATATCATCCCTACGACACCAGCTTTAGTGGACTCAAAACAGCCATGCTGCGGCTGGTAGATAAGCTGAAGGCTGAGGTAAATCCGCTGCCCATTGAAGATTTAGCTGCGAGCTTTCAGTACACTATTGCCAAGTCTCTCACCCGCCGCACGGTGAACTGTGCGCTGAATTACGGGCTAAAGACCATTGTGATTGGGGGTGGGGTGGCAGCAAACAGCGGTCTGAGATCGCACCTACGCACTGCCGCCGAAGCCCAAGGTCTCACCGTCATTTTCCCTAAGCTGTCTTTGTGCACAGATAATGCCGCAATGGTTGCCTGTGCAGCCTCTGAGCATTTGAGGTTGGGGCATCAATCGTCTTTAGGTTTGGGGGCGCAGTCTAGACTGGCGATCGCCCAGGTCATGACCCTTTATGGTCAAAATAAAACAGATGTGCCTCTAATTTCTCAGTCATAGCGTAGGAACATCCCACCTGCTGTTAATCTTTTAGAAATCTCCGCCATTTGGAGTTGATATTGCTGCGCTACCGAAGGATTCCTGCACCATGCTTGACAAGTCTGACTCTCAGCCCCAGATTTTAACCATTAGAATGCTGAGGCTAGTTGGGTATGTTTTGCTGCTGCTCTCTTGCTTTGACATCATCAGCCTTTTTATTCCCTCGCGGTTTATGAATCCTGAGTGGGAAGTTCAGGTGATGACAGAACTCGTCGAGCGCGTCGCCGTTCCGCTGATTGGCTTAGTGCTGGTCTTCTACCAAGATATTCGCCTGCGCATCAAGCTAGAGATTGTTCTGCTTAAAGGCTTTTCGTGGGCAGCATTGGGGGTGGGGATAGCCTACCTGCTTCTGCTGCCCTTGCTCGTCGTGAATAGTTTTCGCCTTGATACGGTTCTGATAGGGCAAGCCAATACCTTTGTCGATCAGCGCATGATCCAGACGGAGCAAATTCAGCAGCGTTTGCGACAGGCTAGATCTAAAACAGAAGTGAATGCTTTGTTTACTCGATTCAGCGGTCAAACACTCCCTCAAAGCCTTGCAGATAAAGATTTACCCGAACTTAAGCAGGATCTGTCAGCCACCATTGAAAAGAGCAAGCCAGATATTCGCAAACAGGCTGAGGCTACTGGCTTAGAACAGCGCTTAAAGCTATTGAAGACCGTACTTAAGACGTTCTTAGGCGCTATGATTTCAGGCTTCTGCTTTATCTATATCTGGTCTTTAACGCGTTGGGTTCGTCGGTTTCGACTAGAGAAGCGACCTACAACACTGCCGAGCGAGCCTTAAGGGTAGACGAATGCAGAATAGCCCGAATGCTGTGGGCGATCGCCTCCGGCTGCTCTAGCATTCCCATGTGTCCACATTCTGGAATTTCAATCACATTTTGATAGCCTTCTCGAAAAGAATGGTGAAAGCTGGCTAAGTGATAGACATATTTCAGCTCCATCACCCGATCTTGTTGACCTGCCAAAAAGTATACGGGCTGACGGATCTGAGCAACAATCTGGGGCAAAAGGTGAACTTCTTCAGGCAGCGTAGAGTCGAGGAGAGATCGCAGCGCGGCCTCATAGTTGGCAGCGACAAAGTCAAGCACACGCTGCTTGCCCCATTGTCTCGCTAAAGTTTGAGACACCATAACGTGGCTGAACACCAGGTCTAAACAGGGCACATAGGGTAGCCAACTGGGGCGAAACCCTAGCATTTGTTTACCTGCGTTACGGAAACGGTCAAAGGCTTCTTTGATATAAATTCCGCCACCTGAATTTAGGCAGATTGTGCCCTCTACGAGGCCAGAAGGAGCCAGTGCCGCAGCCCATAGACCAATACTGCCGCCCAAGGAATGTCCCACCAGCCATACCCGCGAAAGATTAAGCTGCTTGAGCAGCAAAATTAAGTCTTGGGCATAAGCGGCAGGCGTGTAGGGCGTTTGAACACTTTTGGATAGGCAGGACTGCACTAAGGATGGCTGCGTTCCTATAGAGATCGCCGTTCTTACATCAACCCCATCTGGAGATGAGTCAGCATCAATCTTAGACTCGCCGAACCCTCGCAGATCGTAAGTCAAACATTGAAAAGACGGCGCAAGATCTTCAACCAACGGCTCCCAGTAGCGGCGACTCAGTAGCCACCCATGAATAAACACTAAAACAGAGCCTGACTCGACCGGAGGCGTCAATTCATAGGCATGTGGAACCCCTAAAACCTCAGCGCACTCCATAGACCCGTCCGAATCCTGCACAAACTTTGGACAAACCTGCGTCACTGACGCTTTGTCTTAATCTTCTACTGCACGCTGTAGCCCTGTCTACTGGCAGTCACAATTTTTAGAGGCGAAGAAAGACAGAATGATCGCGGAGTATGAACTGAATTAACGGTGAAATTGGCAATAGAAAGTCGAAACGCAATCTCAGCCTGTAAATTTGTTAATGTCCACCAACCTATATGTAAACGATTGTAACCTTACTCAACAATCTTTTTAAGCTTTTTAGTAAAGGTTTAGGTGGCTCTGAAGTGCTGCTTGATGAAGGATGTAGCCATTAAGCCACCGATTGCTACAAAGATTTAGGCTTAGCTCAGTCTTGGTATTGCACAAAGCTTGCACAATTAGGCTGATTTAATCAGGGTGTCGGTTCACAAAGACTTAAGACGTAAGAACGCTTAAGCGTGACGCCATCAATTTTTTGCATTCAGGGCAGACTTTTAGGCCACATTGATAGAGCTTTGTCCGCACTGTATTGAGTTAAGGCGTCCCTCTGCTGGCCTGGGTTTACTGTTTTGAAGCCCAGATTTTTAAAAACGTAGATTCAACAAACCTTAGATTCAACAAGATTTAGGAGATTTTCTATGACCAGTTCTACAGCGGCAGCACAGCTAGGATTTGAGCCTTTCTCAGGGGATGAAGTCGCCGAACTTCGCCCCCACTTTACAGAAGGGGATGTACAGGCAGTGATTGTAGCTGCCTATCGACAGGTGTTTGGCAACGACTACATTCTCCAAAGCGAACGCCTGACTAGCGCTGAGTCTCTGCTTCGTCAGGGTGACATTTCGGTTCGAGATTTTGTCCGCTCCCTGGCTCAGTCTGAGCTTTACAAGCAAAAGTTTTTTAGCACGACGCCTCAGGTTCGCTTCATTGAGCTGAACTATAAGCACCTGCTGGGTCGTGCGCCCTACGATGAGTCAGAGATTACCTATCACGTCAATCTCTTTGTCGATCATGGCTATGAGGCCGAAATCAACTCTTATTTTGATTCGGTTGAATATCAAGAAAATTTTGGCGATTCAATTGTGCCGAATTTTAGAGGGTTTGCCACCCAACGCGGTCAAAAAACCGTGGGATTTAGCCGCATGTTTCAACTTTATAGAGGTCGTGCCAATAGCGATCGCGCCCAAGGCAAAAACAAGGCGGCTTGGCTCACAGAAGAGTTAGCCCACAATTCGGCAACGCCCGTGCGCACCTCTGGCTATGGCAAAGGACTAGCAGGGAATGCCGAGGGCGATCGCGCGGGGCTTTACCGCGTGCGCTTTACCCAAGCAAACCGAGGTGGCTCTCCTCAGGTTCGTAAAAGTGTGCAAGAGTACCTGGTTAGCTATAGCCAGCTTTCTCCTACCCTTCAGCGACTCAATCAGCGCGGCGGACGTATTGTCAGCATCACTGAAGCCTAAATTAGGCCTTTCATTCACTTTTCATTCATTTAACTTTAAGGAGATTACCTGTGGCGATTACCACCGCAGCAGCCCGTTTGGGAACCACTGCTTTTGCCTCTGCCAGCCCCGTGGAGCTACGCTCCAACTGGACAGCGGAAGATGCAAAGGGCGTTATTAATGCTGTTTACCGTCAGGTATTGGGCAATGACTATATTTTGCAAAGCGATCGCCTCACGGCCTTAGAATCGCTGCTCTGTAACGGTCAGCTCACCGTGCGTGAGTTTGTGCGCGCCGTTGCCAAATCTGAGCTGTACAAAACCAAGTTTTTGTACCCTCACTTTCATACGCGCGTGATTGAGCTAAACATTAAGCACCTGCTAGGTCGTGCGCCCTACGATGAGTCTGAAGTGGTAGATCACCTAGACCGCTATCAAACCGAAGGGTTTGAAGCGGATGTTGACTCCCATATCGACTCTGCCGAGTACGAAACCAACTTTGGCGACTCCATTGTGCCCTACTACCGAGGGTTCTCAAATCAGCCCGGTCAAAAAACCGTCGGGTTTACGCGGATGTTCCAGCTTTATCGGGGATATGCCAATAGCGATCGCGCCCAGTTGGCTGGCGCAACCTCTCGTCTTGCGGGAGACTTGGGGCGTAACAGCGCCTCACCAGTGGTCGCCCCTTCAGGCGCAAACGGCGGGTTTGCCTACCAGGCTTCTGAACGCGGCGTGACCCCTAACCGCGTCTTTGGTCGTTCTGCCGTTGGCTCCACCGATCGGCTCTACCGGATTGAGGTTTCTAACCTCAACCTGCCCCGCTACCCACGGGCACGACGCATCAACAAAGAGTACGTTGTTTCTTACGAGCAGTTGTCTAACACCCTTCAGCAAATCAATAAGCTGGGTGGCAAAGTTGCAAGCGTAACCTTGGCGCAGTAAAGCCCACGGCCTTGGACACACATCAGATCAATGAATGTGTAGGGGCAGGTTTAGCTAACACGGTATCGGCTAAATCCTAAACGTTTTGACAAAACCTGCCCTTCCTTACCCAATGTTGGGTGTCATTTAACCTTTGATCCTTAATTTTGAATGGCCCTAAAGGAGTCAAACTATCATGCTTGGACAATCTACCGCAGCCACATCCACCTCATTGGCAAACAGCCGAATCTTTGTCTACGAAGTGACGGGTCTTAGCCAAAACGACCAGACCGATAGAGCGAGCCATGAAGTTCGCAATAGCGGCGTAACGCTGATGCAAGTGCCCTACAGCCGCATGAATAGCGAAATGCGCCGAATTACGCGATTAGGGGGAGAAATTGTCAATATTTACCCCATTAATCAGGCTCCCAAAAAGTCTGAAGCACCTGCGGAGCATTCAGAAAACGCCTAACGCTCAACGCGAATGACGTTATCGGTGACGGCCTCGAAGGTGTCGTCATGGCTAATTACAATGAGCTGACGAAATGCCTTTAGGTTGCTGATGGCATCGGCAAGCTGACGGCGGCGCTGCTGATCCATGTTGGTGGTTGGCTCGTCAAAAAACGCGATGTTGATATCTGCCAACACCCGCAGCAGCGCTAGCCTTACCGCTAGCGCTGCACACATTTGTTCGCCCCCAGACAGGCTTTTGAAGCTGCGCCAGTAGCCACGTTCGCGCACGCGAATATCGTAGTCTTCGGTCCACTCTAGGGTAACTTCGTCTCGGTTAAGCAGTTCTCGAAACAGCTTATCGGCTTCTTTAGAAACTTCTGCTAGGTAGTATTTGGTAATGCGCGGCCCGCTTTGGTTATAGATATGCCGCGCGTCTGCAATAAATTGAAGGGTTGTTTGCCGCTGCGTTAACAGCAAAAGGTCGCGTTCTCGCTGCTCGGACAATGCCTGTCGGTCTTGAAGGCGCTGGGTGAGGTCTTGTAGCTGCGATCGCTGGGGTGAAAGGCCACCCTGAAGCTGATTTTGCTGCTGTTTGAGCTGCTCTAAATGCGCTTTAAGCTGAAGATGCTGCTGAGAATCGTAGGACTGCTGCACTTGCTGAAGCAGGGTCTGAAGCTGCTGCATTTGCGCCTGAAGGGTAGATAAACCCGCGATCGCATCTGTTCTTTGAGGCGTTAATTCCTTGAACTTATTGGCTTCTTCACGATGGCGCAGGTAAAGCTGGTGATCGGCCTGATGGGTTTGAATGAGCGTTTGCTGGGCTTCAAACTGCGGGTCGAGTTCTGCAAAGGCAGCAATGCTCGTTTCAACGATCGCCATTTCCTGCTGGAGTGGCGCTAAACGGCTTTGAAGCTGAGTGAGGTTCTGCTGAAGTTGATCTTCTTGCTTAAGCTGCTGCGTGAGAGGCCGGAGGTTGGCTTTGGGGTCATGGAGCTGCTGTAGCTCAGATTGAAGGTCAGCAACCTGAGACTGAAGGGGTACTGTTTGGGTAAGAGTGCGATCACACTCGTCTTTTTGCTGCCCTAGTTTTGAAATCTCTTGCTGAGTTTCTGTGAGCTGCTGCTGTTTGAGCGGTAAGACGGCAAGCTGCTGCTGCTGGCGCTGGGCAACCTGAAGGGCTTCGGTGAGATCGCGCAGCTTATTTTGTAGGGTTGATGTAGCGGTTTGGTCGGTGAAGGGCTGAAGTATGGTTTGGAGCGATCGCAGTACCTTTGTATTGAGGGTAACGCCGGATTCAATCACCTGCTGTACAAACGCTAAATCAGGATGGTTGGGGATGGCCTGATTCAAGAGCATTTTTGCCGCTGATGCCTGCTGTTGATGGCGTTGACCTGCCCCCTGAGCAGAACCAAGCAATGACTGTAGCGATTCGGCAAACGCCTGACCTGCCTGAAGGTTGCTGAGCTGGGTCTGAATTTGCAGCCGCTCTTGCTCTAGCTGAGGTAACGCTGTAACCTGCACCGCGAGCTGCTGGAGTGATTCAATATCAGAGTGAAGCTGCGCTAACTGTGCCTGTCGCTGGATCTGCTGTG
>JBGSVR010000435.1:0-7521 GCA_041752855.1 Thermosynechococcaceae cyanobacterium | reverse complement strand
AGCATGTCTCTGACGCGCATCCGAATGACTTTGCTGTCGTCAATTACCAGGATTTTGTGACCGGCCACGCCTATCTCCTACGTGCTCTGAACGATAAGGGTAAAGTATATCAGTCTGATTTCTTAAATATGACTGCACATTTAACCGAAGTGTAAATGTACAGCGCCTTTAAGCTAGAAAATTTGTCTTCTCTCTAAGTCTGCCCAAAATAAGCAGACGAATACACAATCAATCCCTTAAATCCATCCGTTTATTCTTAAAGCGGTCAAATCAGCATAAATAAGCTGCCTCAAAGCTCAGCGAATAAAGCCTAAATTAGGATTACTTAGGGGTTTTCAGCAGATATTCCTAAGTCTATTGGTGTACCCAAGCTATCATGACAGAAAAAAGCCCCTATTGTTGACGCAAAGCGAAAGGGTCTCTCGGAGAATTCAATGACTGCACAATCTCAAATGCTGCCGATGGAGCGTCTTCCAGAATGGCTCCGCCGACCCATCGGCAACGCCAGTGAATTGCTGCCTGTACAGCAAATTATTAAGCGCCACGGCATTCATACCATTTGCGAAGAAGGTCGCTGCCCCAACCGCGCCGAGTGCTATGCCCACAACACAGCAACGTTTTTGTTGATGGGGCCTGTCTGCACCCGATCTTGCGGGTTCTGCCAAGTGGATAAAGGCCATGCACCCATGCCGCTGGATCCACAAGAGCCTGACAAGGTTGCAGATTCTGTGCGGTTATTGGGTCTAAAGTATGTTGTGTTAACAGCCGTTGCGCGAGATGACCTGCCGGATCAGGGGGCAGGCGTGTTTGCACAAACGATGGAAGCTGTGCGTGCTATCAATCCAGAAACTCAGATTGAGGTGCTAACGCCCGATTTTAGGGGCGTAGTTGAATGTATCCAAACGGTTCTAAATGCGAATCCGGTTTGCTTCAATCACAATCTAGAAACGGTACGCCGCCTTCAGGCTCCTGTGCGGCGCGGGGCTAAATACGAGCGATCGCTATTCGTCCTTAAAACCGTGAAGCGACTGCGGCCTGATGTTGCCACCAAATCAGGCTTAATGCTGGGGCTAGGCGAAACCGAGACTGAAATTATAGAGGCGATGGCAGGTTTACGAGGGGTGGGATGCGATCGCCTCACCCTAGGCCAATACCTACGACCCTCCCTAGCTCATTTGCCCGTCGCACAATACTGGCACCCCGACGACTTTGATCGACTGGGCGATATTGCGCGCTCCCTTGGGTTCAGCCAAGTCCGCTCAGGGCCGCTTGTCCGCAGCTCATATCATGCAGGGGAAGTTTAACGGAGGGCTTTTGCCATCTATAAGACGAGATTTTTCAGGTCATGTCACAATAAAGGCATTAATAAAGAAAGCTTTAGATTCCTCTTTAGATTGCTAATTTAGAAACCCTTGCGGACTTAAGTTCTGAGTGACTGACTTCTTTAAAAAAATCGGAACAGACATTGGGCACTGGTGGGCTGAGTTCAACATACAGACTCGGCTGATGGCAGCAGCTACCCTTGTTGTGTCCTTAGTAATGAGCGCCCTGACCTTCTGGGCCGTGAACAGCATCCAACAAGATGCGCGGCTGCAAGACACTCGTTTTGGGCAAGACTTAGGGCTGCTGATTGCGGCAAACGTCGCGCCATTGGTTGCCGAGCAAAAATACGATGACGTCACAGAATTTTCCCGTAAGTTCTATAACCGCACCTCCAGCATTCGCTACATGCTGTACGCCAATCAAGAAGGCAGCATCTACTACGGCATTCCATTTTCTGAGTTTCAGGTCAATAGTTCCCTCACCCTAAAGCGACGCATTCGCTTGCCCGAAAACTATAACCCTCAATCCGGTGCGGTGATGGTGCGCCAACACCAAACCCCAGATGGAGAAGTGGCAGATATCTTTGTGCCCCTGATTCAAGATGAGCGCTACCTGGGGGTATTGGCGCTGGGCATTAACCCAAACCCCACGGTCGTCACCTCATCGAGCTTGACACGTGATGTCACCATTGCCGTCTTTATTGCCATTTGGGTCATGGTGATTTTGGGCGCTGTGTTTAATGCGCTGACCATTACGCGACCCATCAAAGAACTGGTGGTCGGCGTTACCAATATTGCCTCTGGCAACTTCAAACAGCGGGTAGACCTACCCTTTGGGGGTGAGCTTGGAGAACTCATTTCAAGCTTTAACGTAATGGCTGAACGCCTTGAACGCTATGAAGAGCAAAATATCGAAGAGCTAACCGCTGAAAAAGCAAAGCTTGAAACGCTGGTTTCTACCATCGTGGATGGTGCCATTTTGCTAGATACCGATATGCAGGTTATTTTGGCAAATCCCACATCCCGCAGGCTACTGGGCTGGGAAAACAAAGATATTTTAGGCAGCAACGTTCTGCATATTCTGCCAGATCCCATCCGCGCTGAGCTAACGCGCCCGCTCCAGGCCGCAGCCCAGGGCGAAGCAGATGGTGGCGAGTTCCGCATTAGCATCAAAGATCCACTCCCCCGAACGGTACGGATTGTGTTGGCAACCGTACTCGACCCCATTCGTGATAAGCCTATTCGTGAAAAACCCATTCGCGATAAGCCGAAGGGAATTGCCATTACGGTTCAGGATATAACCCGTGAGGTAGAGCTAAACGAGGCCAAGAGTCAATTTATTAGCAACGTGTCTCACGAACTGAGGACGCCCCTCTTTAATATCAAGTCTTTCATTGAAACCCTGCACGAGTACGGCGACAGCCTCAGTAAAGAAGATCGCCAAGAATTCTTAGAAACCGCCAACCACGAAACTGATCGTCTCACACGACTGGTTAACGATGTCTTAGATCTCTCACGTCTAGAATCTGGCAAACAGTATCGCTTTGAGATGGTCGATTTGACCCAGCCGATAGAGCAAACACTCCGAACCTGTCAGCTCAACGCTAGAGATAAAGGCATTGAGCTAATTCAAGATATTGACCCTAACCTGCCGCCGATCTGGGGTCACTACGATCTGCTGCTTCAGGTCTTAATCAATTTGGTTGGTAACGCGCTTAAGTTTACGCTGAGTGGCGGAAAGGTTGCCATTCGGGCTTACTGCTTGCCTGCCCTAGAAAACGAAGCAGAAGCCGCTGTGACGGCGACCACTGTTCGGGTTGAGGTTGCCGATACAGGCGTTGGGATCTCTCAAGAAGATCAGATAGCAGTGTTTGAGCGCTTTTATCGCGTTGAAAACCGCGTTCATACCCTAGAAGGCACAGGGCTAGGGCTTTCCATTGTCCGGAACATTATGGACAAGCACCATTCTAGAATTCATCTTGTCAGCGAAGTTGGCGTGGGAACGACCTTTTGGTTTGACCTAGAGGTATACCAAGCAATGAATACACTTGTATCTAATGTCAATTTAGAAAAGAGCGCTAGCGTTGAAATCCTTTAACTTCAGCGCATACATGGTTCTTATTTTTTAATCTTCATCGAATCAAGAAATATAAAAATTTGTAATTTAGTTTATTGTGCTAGCGGCTCTTTACAAAGAAAATTAAATCCGACCAAAGGACTATATTGTTTAATAGGTAAGGGGGTTATCGTATACAGAATATAAAGCTTTATTTATTGAGGTTTCACCATGAAGTGGCTAACAGGAATTTTAGTGGCATCTGCATTAACGGTTGGCGTGTCTGTGCCAGCGTTCTCACAAACAATGACCACCAGCACACTTTCTGGGCAAGATATTACGGGTCAAATTGAGTCTGTAGATGGCTCAGTTGTAAGAGTAAAGACGACGACTGGCGATACAAAGATTTATCAAGTAGAGCCTTCTGTAATTTCGGGCTTAAAGTTAGCCGCAGGGTCTGATGTTGTGATTGACAATTCAAGGTTACAGTCTGGAGTTGTAACCTACCTAAGTCCCTACAACGCTTCGGTTGAGCTAGATGGGAGCGATGCCGAAAAAGATTATTTTCTGACTCGCGTATCTCGCCGCTATATCTCTTTAGGCGATCGCGTTGTCATTACGCCTGACCTACAATTGATCCGAGAAGACTTGTACAAGCTAAGTGCTGCTGACTTGAGATTAAAAACCATTGCAGTTGTAAGTAGCAGCAGCAGCAGCGTTAGCAGTAGCAGCAGCGCCGTTAGCCAGCCAGCTAATACAGGTAGTGCAACAGTGGTGGCAGAGCCAGCGGCTGCACCAGTAGAAGAAACCGCTCCAGTTCGAGGTCTTTGGTAAACGGTTGTTTAGCTGAATAGAGCAATAAGCAGCAGCGGGGTTGATGAGTCTATCAGCTCCGCTGCTGCTTATTGCATGGTGTGAAAATTTTCTAAAAATAGAATTACAGCAAAAGCATTTCTTACAATAAAGCCTAAGACGCTTCTGGATCTATGCCAGAATTGCGCTGTTGAACTTCGTTTTCGACTAGGTTTATAAACTATGACTTCATCTTCGCCAAACCCTAATCCGCAGACACCTAGTCGTCAGCAGTTCCGAAACTTGTTGATTGTGGTGGTTGCTGCTGTGCTGAGTATGCTGCTGTGGCTAGGGTTTCAGAATCAATCTGCACGCCCCTCGCTTACTGCCTTAGCGGCCTCTGCTACTCCGCTAGAAACGGCGATCGCCAATGGAAAACCCTCTCTAGTCGAGTTTTACGCCAATTGGTGTACAAGCTGTCAGGCGATGGTGAGCGATATGACGGCGCTTAAAACGGAGTATGGCGATCGCATTAATTTTGTCATGCTGAACGTAGACAACAGCAAATGGCTCCCCGAACTGATGCGCTATCGCGTCGATGGCATTCCTCACTTTGTATTTTTAGATCGTAAGGGTGGGGCGATCGCAGGGGTGGTTGGCGAACAGCCCCGCACCATTTTGGGCAGTAACTTAGCGGCATTGGCCTCGGATGCAGCGCTGCCAATGATGGTAAGCAGTGGACAAACCTCGGCGTTTTCGCCCAATATCGGCGGCAGCATCGGAGATGACCCTCGTGGGCACGGCAGCGTGACCCCAGGCGTCTAGAAACCTGCCTTCCTGAACTTTGGTCTTACTGAATGTACTGGCGGACAATATCGGCAAACTGTTCTGTGCTGTCTGGGACGGCAAGGCGTTTGGCTTGGGTTGCCATTTGGTGGAGAACTTGAGGCGATCGCATTAACGCCAGCACCGCATCCTGAAGCTGCTCTACCGATACGTCTTTTTCACGGAATACATCGGCGGCTCCTCCGTCTACAAAATACTTGGCGTTGAAATACTGATGATCTTCAGCCGCGTAGGGGTAGGGAATCAGTAGGCTGGGGGTACCCGTAATGGCAAGCTCGGTCATGGTGCCTGCTCCCGAACGGCAAATGGCAAGATTTGCGCGCTGTAATAACCCCGCCATGTTGTCGTAAAACGGCATCTCTAGATAGTGAGCGTGGGTTAAGGTTTTGACGTCGGGGTCAAGATCGCCTGTCAGATGCATAATCCAAAGTCCGGTCTGAAGCCACAGGGGGGCACATTGGCGCACCAGCCGATTGAGTCCTAAAGCGCCCTGACTGCCGCCCATGACAACCACCACAAATGCCTCTTGTGGGATTTCTAGATCCAGCGGACTGGCCTTTAAGAATCCGTCTCGCACAGGTGTTCCCACCACTTGGGTTTTCACGCCTGGTAAATAGGGCTGCGCTGCGGCAAAGCCCAAGGCCACAGCACTGCACCAGCGGCTCAAAAACCGAGTCACCTTCCCTGGAATCGCGTTGGACTCATGGAGTACGCTCGGTAGACCCAGCGATCGCGCTGCCAAAATGGCGGGAGCTGCAATATAGCCCCCAGTGGTCAGCACCCCTCGGAATTTTCCGCGTTTGAGGATCTGACGGGTTTGCCAAAAGGACAGTGCAAATTTGCCTAGAATTGCTAGAGTCTTGAGGCTGGGTTTGCTTTGCAACCCCTCCACCGGAATGATATGCATGGGATATTCTTTCGGCACAAGCTGCGTTTCCATGCGATCGCGCACCCCCAACCACTCAATCGCATAGGTTTGGGCATCGTGGGTGTCTGCTAGATTTTGAGCCACGGCGATCGCCGGAAACAAATGACCTCCCGTACCGCTGGCTGCCACTAAAAGGCGAATGGGAGAGGACAAAGAGGGGGAAGCATTGGAAGAGGTCATAGCAAACAAAATGCACTGAGCGCACTGATTGTATCAGCGGAACTGTTCTAAACCCTCATGTACGTAAGGGCAGGTTTAGCTGATACTGCGTTAGAGAATCCTAGATTTATTGGCAAAACCTGCCCCTACAAAACCAGGGTGTTATTTTATTCTCATTGCCTAAGACAAAATTCTTTTCTCAGTCTGTGCCTTAGAATCTAAGGTATCTAGACCCCGCTTCGCTCTCGTAGGTTATGGTTGAGTCAAAACCCTGCGATGTGGGGGTTTTAATGAAAGATCGTAGTTGTATGGATGTGGCATGAACGTCAAAAAACTGTGGCAGTGGCAACGACCTATCAATGCAGCGCAAGCATTGAGTCCAGAGGGCATTACCCAAAATTTTGTAAGAGCAGCCTTGGTTAGCAGCGCCGTGGTTTTGTTGAGCAGCTTGGCATTGCCCTCAAGCATTGCCGCAACCCCTCTGGCTCAAGCACCTGCCGTAAGCGCAGTCGTGCCCCCTGCGATCGCCGCCCTAGTCAAAAACTTAGACACCGCCGCCAGTCGCAAAGACCTAGATGCCACCATGAAGTTTTATAGCCCCAGCTTTATTCACGCCGATGGCTTAGACTTCAAAACCCAACAGCAGGCACTCCAAACTTTTTGGAAAGACGCTACGTCCATCCAGTATCAAACTCAAATTAATAGCCTAAAAGCAGAGCCGCAAAACCGTTATGCCCTCGAAACCACCACAACATTGAGTGGGGTGCGCAAAGCGGCTGACCGAGACATGAAGCTGACTTCTACGGTGCGATCGCGCCTCGTGATTGCAGACCAAAAAATTGTGTCTCAAGAAGTCTTGTCCGAGCAAACGCGACTAACCGGAGGGGACACCCCACCCAACGTCAACATTTCTCTCCCCGAACAGGTGAACGTGGGTCAGACCTTTAGCTTTGACGCGGTAGTCAAAGAACCCCTAGGAGATGACCTATTGCTGGGTTCTGCCCTTGAAGAAACCATTAGCCTAGAGCGATATCTCCAGCCTGCCGTGATTACCCTAGAGCCTTTAACATCTGGCGGCATCTTTAAGACGGGTCAGGCACCCCAGCAGCCCACGCGCAAGTGGATTTCTGCGGTGCTGATTAAAAATGGCGGAATTACTATTGTCAGCCAGCGACTGAATGTGGTAAGACCCAATGGATCCACTACGCCTGCCCCTCGATAATTGACATTCTTTTATGAGATGGGCAATGCACGGCCTAGAGGATTCTTTTTGACCCTAAGGATGGTTTATGCAGCCTGATAGTGCCCCCCAAACAGCAGAAGCCGCGTCTACGGCAGATATTGCAGACATTAAGACTAAGGCTTCAGTGACCGCATCTCCAGCGGAGCGAGCCAATCAAAACGGGCATATCTTTTTT
>JBGSVR010000434.1:0-35499 GCA_041752855.1 Thermosynechococcaceae cyanobacterium | reverse complement strand
AGAAAATCCGAAGTTGGGGATGTCTGTATAAGTGGGATGGATCCTATCCTTTGGGGGCCGTTGAGTTAAGGCTGATTACTGAGGTAAGGAACGATGAAGATTCAGGCAATGGAAATTCGGATGGGCGATCGCATTTTGGCCTACTGCAACAATAAGCAGCAAATTTGTACCGTGCGCCAGGTTGAAGATTCGGGTCAGGGCAGCATTGCCTTGACGGTATGCCCCTCAGAGCATTATCGATTGTCCCTGGCACGGGTGATTCGATTTCAGCGCGATGCTTTAGTCGATTTATCGAGCGAGGGAGGCAAACAGCTATAGGTGCAGCGATTTTACCCTTGCAGCATAGTCTTTAGGCGCGTGATGGACGCTACAATACGGTCGGCTATAGCTGAGCGGTAACTCTAGGTGATGTTTTCCTAAAAAGTCACCATCGCTCAGAATTTCTGCGGTTGAGCCATCTCTCGCGATCATTCCGTGGTTTAGCACAATGGTGCGATCGCACAGTTCCAGCGCTAAGTCTAAGTCATGGGTAGCGATAAGCTGCGTGATGGGCAAACTTCGCAGTAGCTCAATGAGCTGACGGCGAGATCTAGGATCAAGCTGAGCAGACGGTTCATCTAGTACCAAAATCTGTGGCTGCATGGCAAGCACTCCGGCGATCGCTACGCGCTTCTTTTGCCCCCCTGACAAATTACTGGTGTTGCGATCTTTAAGGTCTGCAAGGTCTAAGTCAACCGCCTGCATTGATATCATGCAGCGACGGGCTAACTCCTCCCCTTTACAGCCTTGGTTCATGGGGCCAAAGGCCACATCTTCCCAAACCGTCGGCATAAAAAGCTGGTCGTCTGGGTTTTGAAAGACTAGCCCCACAAAGTTGCGAATGGCCTTAAGATTCTGCGGTTCCATCGGGTATTCGCCCACCACCACAGTGCCCTGCTGCGGCATCAAAATGCCGTTGAGGTGAGACAGCAAGGTCGATTTGCCCGAGCCATTTGCACCCACCAGCGCAACCCGCTCCGTTGCTTTAATATGCAAGTCTATGCCCCTGAGCGCTTGGGTTCCGTCAGGGTAGGCATAGTAAAGATTCTCAATGGAAATAGGGTTATGGTGCATTCGGGGCAAGACTATAAAACTAACGAATAAAAGAAATGCTTTGTCCCGCAAGGGCTAAACCTAGGGTCAACGTTAGCGCTGCAATATCATATCGTCCTGTGTTAGGCGTTTCTACAGCCGTTGGGATGCCCTGGTAGCCGCGTGACAGCATCGCTTGATGGATGCGATCGCCCCTTTCATAGGTGCGGATAAACAAAGACCCAATCATGTTGCCAATCACCAAGCGCTGCCAGTGGCTACCCCCCATGAGATTACGAGACACCGCAGCACGACGCATGGCGCTAAACTCCTCAATCAGCACTCCAATGTAGCGGTACATTGAAGCCATAATTGCAATCAGCAGCGGCGGAACCCTCAAAATAGCAAGGCCCTTCAGCAACATAGGGACAGGGGTTGTAAGCGTCAGCATATTCAGCAGCAGCAGCGATAAAAGCGCTTTGAAGCTAACACTCCCCAATACAGTAAGTCCAGTGGTGGTGATCTGGAGCCAGCCCCATTGCCACACGACATCGCCTCCCTCTCTAAAAAGTGTGCCAATCAGCACAACTCCCACAAAGGCATATTCAACGGCAATGCGTTTACACAGCACCCATAGCGTTACTTGGCTGATCAGCAGCATCCCTAAAATCACTGCGCCATAAACACACCAAGTCAGCCATTGTCCATTAGGCGTCAGCACCGTTGCCAGCAGCAAAAGCAGAACACAAAGAATGCGGGTCTGGGGCGCTAAGCGATGCCAGGGCGTCTGCTGCTGACTGTCAATATCTAAGTGAAATGCGCCAATATGCAGCAGCATGAGTTACAAGTCCTGACCGATTAACGCACTACTCAATCGGAGAAGCCTCATCTGGGGGAGTAGTACCTCGTGACGTCAGTTTACCCACGCCCCATGCTAGGCCAAAGGTTGCTAGGGTTCCTAGCAGCCCAGCCAGTGGGGTTGCAAACTGTTCGGGGACTCCGCGTAATGCATATTCATCAAAGATTTGGTAAAAGGGCAGCTTGTGAGCAGGGGGAGCTTCAGCAGCTTTTTTGTCAAACTTAAGGTCTTGGGCAACCCGATCTAAACCATCGGGGTTTTGGCTAGCAAAGGGAGACAGAAACACCCCAATTAAGAGCGCAACCCCTAAGCCTGACATTACAAAAACTCGATTGCGCGTAGCAGAAGTAGGATGAGTCATGGTGTTCTAAGGGCTTCACGACTGAATAAAGCTTTTAAGTCTAATAGTTTAACGGGTTGAGAGTGAACGAGGGGGATGGGCGATCGCCTTCCGAGGGGAGCGATACAGTAAATCCGGTCGAGTGCGCCAGATAAAGGTTACGGTTGCAACGGTAATCAGTGCTTCACCAATGCCAATAAAGATATGCCAGCCCACCATTGCGCTCATCGCCACATTAAGCGGTACGGTACCGGACATTGCTAATTCCAGAGCGCAAAAAGCAGCAGCAACCACAACGCTCAGCCAAGCGGCAACGGATGTGCCTACGACCATGCCCGAGAGCTTATCTCGTCCAATGGCATACCGAATCGTCCGGAAGATATAGTATCCGCCAAAGGTGCCAATTAGCCCCATGTTAAAGATGTTGGCTCCCATGGCGGTGATGCCGCCATCTTGAAACACCACGCCCTGAACGATAAACACCACTACCATAACCAGCGATCCCGCCCAAGGTCCCAGCAGTGCGCCTGCTAAGGTACCTCCCAGCAGGTGGCCTGAGGTTCCACCAGGAATGGGAAAGTTAATCATTTGTGCTGCAAATATAAAGGCGGCACAAACACCCATCAATGGAACCGCTCGGTCTTGGTATTCAGCCTGCACGCGGTTAAGTGCCAATGCAATGAGTCCAATCGAAATGAGCCAGGTAATGGTCAGCACTGGCGCGTTGAGAAAGCCGTCTGGTACATGCAGAGCTATACGTGGCTGAAAAGCGTAGCCTAAGCCTCTGGACAAGACTCCGGTAGAGAGTAGTACAAAATTCATGGCAAAAGCAGGCACTCCTATTAACGATTAACAAAGGCTATTGAGAGAACGTCTAGCGACGTTGCTTTTGCAATAGGGTGATTTTAACGCGTCTTTCATTAGACTGTCTGCGTCGTTAAAATACAATGCCCCACCCAGGCATTGGGATGGCTACATTTTCCTTTCTAGTTTCCTAAAAAGAGAAATGGGAGAGCATGTATATGCTCTCCCATTTCATTCAATCAGAAGTCTGGTTTATGAACTAGAACGTGAAGGTTGTACGAATCGTTCCTACTACAATCGTGTCATTGCTGCTGTTGCCTTCAGGATTAACGATGGCAATGACACCTGGTGTGATCGAGATATTGTCGTTTACCTTAAAGCGATATAAAGCTTCAAGGTGGATGTTTGTGTCACGATCAGTACCAAAGCCTGCCGAACTGGAAATAACCGACGGCTCTGAACCAACGATTAAACCACCCATGTTTCCTGGGGCAAAAAGATCAGGGAAGGCAACAGCAAGGCCATAGTTAAGGATGGTGGCGGTATCTCCTTTTACCGTAAGCGTGGGAGAAACGCCAATAATGTTACTGTTTGCTTCAGCAGTCGCAAAACTTGCACCAGCCCATCCTGAAATTGCAATACGAGGGTTAGCCTTCCAAGAAAACTGAAGCCCGACCGAATTAGCAGAAGTTGGCGTAAAGCCAAAGAAAGGAGCGTTGGCACGGAACGTACCGGAACCGCCACCAAAAGATACCAAAGGAGGAGCAACGGAATAGCTACGAACGTATGTTAACCCCACACCAAAATCCTTGGTTGGCTTAAAGGTTAATTGAGCTAGGGCGGCATAATCTCCCCCAAATAGTCCAGCGCCCGCAATGTTGTTAGCAGGTTCGACTGATTGGCTCGCGCTGTCATTTGTAGCTAGATAACCAATAGACAGGCTGACTTTATCGCTGAAGTTGTAGTTAAATCCTGCGCCAGTGCCCGAAGTGCTAATTCCACCACCAGAAGAAAATCGTCCGCTAATTTGACGATAAATCGGGTTACGAATACCAAAGCCAGACAGTGCACCTTGACCGTCACTATCAAAGTAAGGATTTAAGGTATCAGTAAAATCACTTAGTTCACCCCCGATTGCGGTGATGTAAACGGTGCCTTTATCTTTTAAGACTGGAAAACGATAACCTAGGTAATATAGTCCGAAATTACCGTTAGAAACCTGATTGAGTGAAGGTGCTAAGACACCTTGACTGGTTACAAACTGATTTCCATCAAATGCACCTGCGGCGAAACTACCTTCTTGTATGCTTGTAACGAGAAGATCCTTCCCAGTAAAGCTGGTTAAGAGACTTAGTGTCACGCGCCGATTAAACGTAAAGTTATCGCCTGTTTCTCCTAACGGAACCGAACCTCCTCCTGGTAAAGCGATCGAAGGGATAACATTATTAGAGATGGTTCCCTGGAAAATTGCTTCGCCAGAAAGCTTAGTCGTCGTCGAGAACTGCTGTGCTTCTAAGGTCTTAGTGCGAGCTTCGAGTCCATCCACGCGACCTTTTAGGGTTGCTAACTCAGTCCTAAACTCTTCTTGTAGAGCTTTAACCGTTGCCAGGTCTTCTTTGCTTGCAAATCGATCGCTAATTTGATCTAAGCAGGCATTCAGCGCTGCGGCTAACTCATAGCGCGTTGCGGCTCTATTGCCGCGAAACGTGCCGTCAGGATACCCTGCGATACAGCCATAGCGCTCAACCAAAGACTGGAGAGCCTGAAACGCCCAGTCAGTCGGCTGTACATCAGAAAGCTGAGAAACCGAAGTAACCTGAGCCTGCTCTTGCTCGTCTGACGCAATAACTTGAAACGTGCTGAAGGGGCTGGCAGCGACCTGATTCTGTGTCTCTGAAACCGTTGTTAAAGGTTCTGTCGCTTCGTTTGCTAAAGCTGCTGTTGCAATAGATGAGAGGGCTAATGCACCGCCCAGAATAAATAGACTTTTCATACTCACACCAAATTTCAAAAACCACTATGAAAACATGATGTTACTCATGCTTTCTCATTAAATCTGTTCTAATAATCTCAGCAATGACTAAAGTTGTCAAAAATTTTACTTTCCACTGCGACAAGCATTAATTGTGATTAGTTTTTCTTATCTTATCGAACGCGAAGCTTCTCTGCCGTATGGGTTTGATGGCTTTGACTAGAGAGTAACCACTACACTGCCATACTAAAAGCATTCATTATCCTGAATCTTTTATTTATCTTCACGGTTTTTATCATTGATGGCGGAATTCTTGAATCGTTCTTGAGCGTACCTAAAGGAATCTTTCATGGTTTTCTGGATTTTTTGAGGATCTGGCGTTTTTCCGCCCATTAAGTCGCCAAAGTAGACGCAGGCACCTTCTCCAAGCGCCCAAGTGTAGGCTCCAGCCCAAGAAGCAGCCATTACAGAACCTAAGCCAGGAATAAACTTGACCAGCTCCCGTCCAATCACCTGAGCGGCAAAACCTCCGGCGATCGCACTGGCTACTCCACCTGCCTGAGAGGGCGTAATGGTCTGCCCATACAGTCGCCCTAGTAATGTCACCATACTCACCTGAAGCGCGGTTAAAACAGGCATGGTCGCGAAAGGTAGCGGGACGGCTGCCAACGTTGCAGACATTACTGAGAATGGCAAAATGTATCGCCGACCTGCCTCACGGTACATATTGCTAATGCGGTTGCCCACACCTGCTTGTTCTAAAAGCTGATGGATTACCTGCGCTTCGGCACTGGGTAACAGCGAAGCCAGCGTTTCAATAAACGCGTCTAATCCATATAAAACAGGGGTATAGCCATCTTCTTCTAAGGTGAAATCTACAAGAACAGAGTCATCATAGAGACCACTAAACTGATCTTGAAGGGCAGCATAAGCCCGCTGAATCTCAGGCGCATTGGGAGGATAGGCAGGATGTTCTGTAACAGTGCTAGGGTACAAGTCGTGCAGACAGGTTACAACCAGCAGACAGGGGACTTGAGGATGTTCTTGACGGAGTGCCTGAAGCAAACGGTGAATGGCATCTACCGCAAAGTCTGAAATCTTAAGCGTGATAACCAAAACTTGAGCGGCTGGCTGCTGAGAATGGTCTGGGAGATTGCCGTTTCTTAGAACATTCTGAAGCTCTTGAACGGCAGCCGTAGGATCCTTCAGTCCTTCACCTAAACCCACCGTATCAATAAAATTTAGCAGCGTGAGATCTTCAGTGGGGTAAGCATAGCGCTGAGTATGAGCCGTATGGGGGCGAAACCCTTGACCAATCATTTCTGCTGAAGCGCCCGTCATGGCCTGAATAATTGAGCTTTTTCCAGTTTGGGCTTTGCCAATTAAAATCACTTCTGTGATAGGCAAACTTTGACGAACCTGTTCTAAAAGCTTCTGAAGATCGGCCTCACTGACCTGAAACCACTGATTTGTCTTCTGAACGGTTTGAACTGCTGCCTGGATCGAATGCTGAACGGTTTTGCGAATACGGTTTAGCTTTGTCCCCAGAGCTTGCTTTGGAGCAACAGAACTTTCTTCAGGCTGTTCTTTTAAAACAACCTGCTTAATACTGTCGCTTAATTCCGTTTTGCCTTCTGGCATAGAAGAAGGGTCTTTGTTTTGAAAAGCGTCGGAGGGCATGACTGCAACCGATAAACCTATGCTGACGTGCTACCCTTCATCGCTAGGTCCAGGAGAATTATTATAAAGTGCGTCAAGCTGCTCTCTGGCATCTTCTACGGTCATTGAGCGCATCACTAGCAGCGGCTCATTAATAACCCGCCCCCGCTCATCTAGCATTTCTGGGTGCGATGTAGTCCTACCCCGACTGCTGCTGAGGGCTTCAGCGACTCCCCTTGATGCATAGCTGCGCTGGGAGTCGGCTCCTAGTGTAAATAAACTCCGGATCAGATTTCCGATCGCCAGCACTGCCAAAATGACAAACGCGATGATGTACAGCAGTTGCAACATATCTGCGACTCTCCAGTGCTTAGCACACTAGCCTATAAATATTAACTGCGCGATCGCCAACCCTAAGTCAGCAACAGCACCTTCATTCTGACAGGTTCTCAGATAGAAAGACATAAACTTTTACAATTTTTCAATCGCATTTGCTTGGCCTAGGCGATAGCGAATCATCACCTGCCAGCATTCTGACACCAGCGCATGCCAGCTCATAATCATGGTGCCTTCCACGCCAATCTGACACCCTGTCGCCTGGAATAAGCTTTGGGCAGCGTTTACTTCCTGAAGGGTTTGCTCTACCCGCGCTAGTAAATCAGCATGGGCTTCGGCACTCAAAAAAATCACGTCTTCAGTCAAGAGCAACGCTTTTGCCCGACTCAGCCAATATTGAAAATCATCTAAGAGCGGCTCTAAAAGCGTTTTAAGAAGTTCGGGGTCAGGCACATTAGAAAAAAGCATTGCTGAACAGGCTTGCTAACTTACCCATCATAGTAACCTCATTTTATCGAACTTGATCGGCACGATGGCTCACTTTGCGTACTTTCAGGCATAAACATTCGGTTGTTGCGTGAGGGAATGGAAGTTGAAATTGCTAGGATTGATCTAGGTTTTTAACCTTTACTGTACTGATCGACATTCAGTTGAGCGTAAATCTTGGATTGGTCTTCTGTCTGGGTTATTGCATTGCCACCCATTACGGGCGGCATCATTGGCTATTACACCAATGACTTGGCGATTAAAATGCTGTTTCGCCCCTATCGGGCTATCAAAATTGGCAATAGGGTGCTTCCCTTTACGCCGGGGCTGATTCCTCGCAATCAAGATCGCCTTGCCCAACGGGTTTCTAATGCGATCATGTCGTCGCTGCTAACACCCGATGAGATGCAAAAGGTGGCACAGCGGCTGCTCCAAACTGAGCGGATGCAGTCTGCTATTCAGTGGCTGCTTGAATTGGCGCTTGATCAGGTCAAAGCCGACACGCAGCAAAAAACCGTCAAAATTTTAGCCAACATTCTTAAAGATTTTGTAGGACAGTCTTTGCCGCGCGTGACGGCGGTACTGGCGCGACAAGATGATTTTTTGAAGGTTCAGTTCAACCAAATTTTTGATCAGATTCTCCTCGATTACCATTTAGATAACGAACAGGCAGCTCAACTGGCGGATTGGATTATAGAGGATGCCCTACCACCCGATGCCTTACGCCTTGGGCTGATTAACTTTTTGACTGATCGCAACATCACAATTTTGGATGAAGGGCTGCGCGAAAAAACCAGCGGAACGTTTTGGGTGGTCGCAAATTTACTGGGCGCTAAAAATTCTCTCGTGCGGCTGCGTGCTTTCTGTATTGAAGAGCGAGGCGCGTGTAATGCCAGAATTCAGGAGTTGGTTGTTTCGCTGGGCATACAGCAGCGCTTAAGCGAATGGCTAGGCAGTTTGTCGCTGCAAAATCTGCCTGTCGGCACCGTGCGTCAACTGCGGCGAAATTTTCGAGAAAGTGTCCGCAGCTATCTACGCACCAAAGGCGAGAGCGTACTGCAAAGCTTAAGCGATACGGTGAATTGGGAAGATACGGCAACGGTTATTTTAAAGCGGCTCCAGTCTTCTGAGGCGGTTGTGGCCTCTTTAGATGTGGTGAGTCAGGAGCTGGCGCTGATCTTAGAGCGGTATCTAGAGCGAGATCTAGAAAAGCTGGTGGAGCAGGCAATTCCCATCTTAAATTTGGATCAGGTGATTATGGAGCGCGTGAAGGCAACCGCACCGGAAGCCTTAGAAGACGCGATTCAGGGAATTGTTAAAAGTGAGTTGCAGGCTATCGTAAACCTTGGGGGTATCCTAGGCTTGGGCATTGGGTTGTTCCAGTCTGCCCTATTGCTGATTCGTTAGTATTTACGGGGAATAATAGCGGCCTATGAGCGTTGCGAGTTTATCTGAGGCTGACCTTCAGCTAGAATCGCCCGAACAGCCAGTGGTACAAACGTTTAGCCTAAAAAAGTCTTACCGTACAGGCTTTTGGCTCAACAAGGTGGTTACGCCACTGAAGCAATGCACGCTGTCGGTGTATGCGGGGCAAACCTTTGGTTTATTGGGACCCAATGGGGCGGGCAAAACGACGCTACTCAAAGCCCTGCTGGGTATTATCCGCCCTACGGCAGGACGCGGGTTTATTTTGGGTCAGCCTTTGGGCGATCGCAGTATCAAGCAGCGCATTGGCTACCTACCCGAAAACCCCTACTTTTATGACTACCTCACAGGCTGGGAGTTTTTAGAATTTACCGCAGGTTTATTTCAGCTTCCAGCCTCAGTGAAGCGTAAGCGCATTCCCGAACTGCTTGATTTGGTGGGGTTGGCTCAGTCTGCGGCTAAGAAAAAGCAGATGCGACGATACTCGAAGGGGATGCTTCAGCGCGTTGGTATGGCTCAGGCGCTTATTAATAACCCAGACGTGATTTTTTTAGATGAGCCAATGTCAGGGCTAGACCCATTGGGGCGCTACCAGATGCGCGAGATTATTTTGTCTCTCAAAGCCCAAGGCAAAACCATTTTTTTCAACAGCCACGTCTTGTCAGATGTAGAGGTAATCTGCGATCGCGTTGCCATTCTCGCCCAAGGCGACCTTATTTGTGAAGGCACTCTAGATGAGCTATTGGGGACGGATACTGAGATTTACCAAATTCAGGGGCGCGGGGGCGATGCAGAAGCATTACATCAACGGGTGCCCAGTCTAGAGATTCAGGGCGATCGCTGGCACGGTGAATTTCGCGGTGAGCCAGAACAGTTGATGCACGCTCTACATGAGAGCCAAGCCCAGCTTCTCAAAATGGATTTGGTTCGCCCCACTCTCGAAGACTTTTTTATTCAGCAGTTACGAGAGAGAGGGCTAACCACCAGTCACTAGAGCCAGTTGCCGTCACTTTGCTACATCACCAAGGGCTTATCCAATTAGGGGACTGCCCTAGGCTGGCGTTTTTTGCAGCTCGGGGCGCTCTTCTGCCACAATTGCGCCCTCTACAGGGCAAACCTGGAGGCAAATGCCGCAATCAATGCAGGTTGAGAAATCAATCCAGTACCAGTCGGTTCCTTTGGTGTTTTTGCCTGGCCCTTCATGGATACAGGCCACTGGACAAGCATCGACGCAATCTGAAACGCCCTCACAAACATTGGTCACTATGGTATGAGCCACCGAATTTTCTCCCGCTAAGTTTTTAAGTGCAAACAGGCTCATTCACGGCTACTGCTGCTGTTTGCCCCTCTACAAGGTTAGTCTAACTGTTCTCAAAAATGCATCAGACTGCGATCGCCAGCACGAATAACGCTTCCGTTTAATTTTCAACAGAGGATCTGATCCGCTGTTTGAGTTGGGCACGCTGAGCTGGAGTCGTAGTATTATTAAAGAAACGTAAACAAGTGTTAAGACTTGCCAACTTGCTTAACAACACTTGCCTAGCGACAAATAGCGGCTCTCTAACATATTTTTATAAATTCATGAAACATTCTCTTGTGCGGCGTTGGCTTCGAGCGGGTTTAGCCTTGATGGTTGTATTGAGTTTGTGGGCTATAGGGCCAGAGGCAAAAGCCTATGACAACCCCCAACTTTTACCCGCCGAGCCAACGCCCGTGGTGGATTTAGCAAAAACCTTCACGAGCCTTCAGAAAGAGAATTTAGTTAAAGAACTGGAGACGTTTGAGGCAGAAACGGGCTGGAGACTGCGTGTCTTGACCCAGTTTGAGCAAACCCCAGGCAGAGCCGTCATCAACTTCTGGAAACTCGACAAAAAAAGTGTAGTGCTGGTTGCAGATGGAAAAGGCGGCAACATTCTCAGTTTTGCCGTTGGGGATGATTTTTATCCTTTGCTGCCGCGCACATTTTGGATTGAGCTGCAAACCCGATTTGGCAACCAATACTTTGTGCGTGATAACGGCGAAGACCAGGCAATCACCCAGGCATTGGCTTCTGTAGAAGGATGTCTCCGTAAAGGCGGATGTAGTGTAGTACCCGGTCTCCCTCAAGAGCAGTGGATTTTAACACTGGTTACATCTGTCATTGGTGGAATTATCTGTGGCTTTTCGGGTCGTCCGCGAAAAGAAGGTCAAGTTTTTGCTTGGCAGTGGGCGTTGCTGTTTTCTCCGCTGTGGGGCATGTTGTTTTTGTCCTTTGGGCTAGGTCCAGTCCTGGTTCGGACGACTGAATGGCTCCCTATTTTCCGTAATGTTGCTGGATTTAGCATTGGCTTTTTAGGTGCGTTCTTAAGCTATTTTCTTAATTCCCCTTCAGCACCAGAGCCTGAGGCTTAACCTTAGATTTGAGCTAATCTACTATTGTCATGGCGGCAGGCTGTCCTACAACTCAATAAGGTTGCTAGAATTTTAGCGGCATTCTAAAAAAATATTAGGATCTTGTTGGGCAATACATAGGACAGCGCCACGATGGTTGTGAATCCAGGTTTGCAGGGAGCTGTAACGTCGCTTAAATCAGTCTTTCAGTCACTTACGCCTGACAGTTGTCCACTAATCTACAATTTTCATCTTCATACCATCTATTCCGACGGTCAAATGCGTCCAGAGGAGTTGGTACAGCAGGCTGTTTCCTATGGCTTAACAGGGCTAGCAATTACCGATCACCATACGGTGGTAGGGTATAGAGCGGCACAGAGCTGGTTAGATCGCTGGAATTTACAGAACACCCAAAATCGAGCATTTCCATTCTTGTGGTCTGGGGTTGAGATCACCGCACAATTATTAGATATAGAAGTTCACCTCTTAGGATATGGATTTGACCCTGAGCATTTAGCGCTTAAGCCTTATCTACAAGGGAAATCTCCTGTCGGAGAAGCCGCAAAGGCAGTTCAGGTTATTCGAGCAATCCAGGATGCGGGTGGACTTGTTGTTTTGGCGCATCCGGTTCGGTACAAAAAACAGCCGACTGAACTCATTACTGCTGCCGTGCGCCTTGGAATTGACGGCGTTGAAGCTTACTACTGCTATGGTCATTTGGATCCTTGGCAACCGAGTCCTGCTCAAACGCGAATGGTGGTGGAGCTAAGCCAAGCCTATGGGCTACTCAAAACCTGCGGGACTGATAGTCACGGGCTAAGTATTTTGAAGCGTACTTAGATAGAGTAGGGTTCAGTACGCAATGGAGCGATCGCCCAATGCCCCCGATGCCTCAGGCCACCGTAAAACAGGGCTACCGTCCCCAAGCAGAGGACACGAGTATTGACGCGGATGCGCTGCAATTTAGTTTGCTGCGCCAATGGTCAAATTCAAAAAGACTGGCGCATACTGCCAAACTCACGAGAGGGGCTAGGTCTTTATCTCTTTGGGGTGTTAAACGGGCAAATCCAGATATGGCAAATCAAATGCTAAAGCTGCGATTTGCCCAAGTTTTGCTCGGCGAAAAATTTACCCTAGAATGCCTTTCCGCTGGAGGAAATGAACAGTTGTGGATTCAAGATTCTATTGAACTCGCCGCCCAAATGCACCGCATTTTTGAATCGCTGGCGATGCCCTATTACGTCACGGGTGGCGTTGCGAGTACGGCCTACGGCGAACCGCGCACGACCAGAGATTTAGATTTAGTGGTGCAAATTAACGTGGTGGCGATCGCCCATCTTGTCGCTGCATTAGAGCAACAGGGATTTTATTGCCCTGCTGGGGCTGTCGAAGACATTCAGCGGGGCACGGGTAAGATCCTAAACGTCATTCATACCGAAACATTGGGTAATGTAGATATTGCGATCGCAGCCAATACCCCCTTTGACCAATCCAAAATGACCCGCAGGCAAATCATTTCGGTTGATGGTCTATCACAATTCTGGATTGTGTCTCCAGAAGATATTATTCTGCAAAAGTTGGTTTGGGGAAAAGCCAGTCAGTCTGAGAAGCAGTGGCGCGACGTGTTAGGGGTCTTAAAGGTTCAGTGCAACAACCTAGACTATAGCTACCTGACAGACTGGGCAGATACCCTGGGTATTTTGAATCTCTTAACCGAGGCGCTGATTCAAGCTGGTATTTAACGCTAAGGATGGTGGATTAAATAACTTACATAATTGCTTGGAAGCGATATGCTTTGCACTCCCTCATCCCCTAACCCCTTCTCCCAGAGCGGGAGAGGGGAGTAAGAATCTTGTCCCCCTTCTCCCGCTCTGGGAGAGGGGTTGGGGGTGAGGGTCAAAGTTGGAGGTTATTTAATTCATGGTCTTAAGCGTTGTTCGCGGCTACTCGTCCTTTAGGCGCAGCACCGCCATAAATGCCTCTTGGGGCACGTCCACGCGACCGACCGACTTCATCCGTTTTTTCCCAGCCTTTTGCTTTTCTAGCAGCTTTTTCTTACGAGAAATATCCCCGCCGTAACACTTGGCTAATACATCCTTACGCAATGCCGGAATACTTTCGCTGGCAATCACCTTAGACCCAATCGACGCCTGAATCGGGATCTTAAACTGGTGGCGCGGTATCAGCTCCTTGAGTTTACTGACAAAAGCACGACCCATGTAATAGGCTTTGTCTCGATGCACGATCGCCGCGAGGGCATCCACCGGATCGCCATTGATTAAAATATCCATCTTGACGAGGGTATTTTCGCGGTAGCCAATGATGTGGTATTCCATGCTGGCATAGCCGCGCGATCGCGATTTCATTTGGTCAAAAAAGTCCGTCACGACTTCTGCTAGAGGTAGCTCATAGGTGACGGTGGTGCGTCCCTGGGTGAGATACTTCATATCCTTAAACTCTCCCCGTCGGCTTTGCGCCAACTCCATCAGGGAACCCACGTACTCTTCTGGGGTAATCATGTCCACTTGGACATAGGGTTCCTCCATTTTTTCACGGGCTTGAGGTTCAGGAAGCTTGCTGGGGTTGTCGATTAGCTCTACTTCACCCTTAATGCTGGTGACGCGGTAGACCACAGAGGGCGCGGTAATAATAAGGTCGAGGTTGTATTCTCGCTCTAGACGCTCCTGCACAATTTCCATGTGCAGTAGACCCAAAAATCCACAGCGGAAGCCAAAGCCCATCGCACTAGAGGTTTCGGGTTCATAGCGTAGCGCCGAATCATTGAGGCTGAGTCGCTCTAGCGCCTCTCTCAGCTCAGGAAACTGAGCCGCATCAATAGGGAACATGCCGCAAAAGACCATTGGCTTGGCTTCAACGTATCCTGGCAGTGGCTCCGCTGCGGGTTTAGCCGCAAGGGTAATGGTGTCGCCTACGCGGGCATCGGCAACGGCTTTAATGGCGGCAGAAAAATAGCCCACTTCTCCGGCGTGGAGTTCGTCTACGGGCTTTTGGGTGGGAGCCAATACGCCCAGCTCATCAATCTCGTATTCTTTGCCCGACACCATCAGACGGACGCGATCGCCCCGTTTAACACTCCCATCCATGACCCGAAAATAGACTACTACGCCGCGATACAGGTCATAGTAGCTGTCAAAAATGAGGGCGCGCAGGGGCTGGTCTACGGTATCAGCAGGGGGCGGCACTTTTTGGACAATCGCCTCTAAAATCTCAGCGATGCCAATGCCCTCTTTCGCCGATGCCAAAATCGCATCGCTGCAATCAAGGCCAATAATTTCCTCCACTTCCCCCGCCACGCGGTCGGGTTCTGCCCCAGGCAGGTCAATTTTGTTGAGAACGGGGATAATTTCGAGATTGTTTTCGAGGGCAAGGTACACATTGGCAAGGGTTTGCGCCTCAACCCCTTGGGAGGCATCCACTACCAGCAGTGCCCCTTCACAGGCAGCAAGAGAGCGCGAAACTTCATAGGTGAAGTCAACGTGTCCTGGCGTGTCGATTAGATTCAAAACATAGGTTTGTCCATCGGCGGCGGTGTAGTCCATCCGCGCCGCCTGAAGCTTAATGGTGATGCCGCGCTCGCGCTCTAGCTCCATGTTGTCGAGGAACTGTTCTTTCATATCCCGTGAGCTAACGGTTCCCGTCGCCTGGAGCAGGCGGTCAGCCAGGGTCGATTTACCGTGGTCAATATGGGCAATGATTGAAAAATTGCGAATGCGAGAAACGGGAACCTCAGTCATAAGCCTGTATGCCAGCCACCACAAAGAATCGGCTTAATCTTGCCGTACTCTCCATTCTGACAAACTTTAGGTATCCGTGACGGTTTTCTTGCAGGCAACGCAGAAATCTTTCCTGGGTGATCGCCGCTTTGCCCCCACGCCCTTCAGGGCAAAGTCGCCATGATTCACTGCCACGGGAACTTTCCCTTCGCGGCAACGGTAAAGTCATCTAATTTAGGTAAGACCGTTGTGGAAGCGCTCCCCTGCTTTGTTCGCAGGAGTTCAAGCGCTTGACGTAGGATTCCATGTTGGTCTCTGAGTCGTCGTCGCTGGCCTCCTAGGGTCTGATCGAGCAGTCGTTTTCGCTCTTCTTCATCGGCAAGCTGAACCTCTAGACTCAGTTTGTCGTACTCGCTGGCGGCATGACGGTGATAGTCTCTCGCACTATGAAGCCGCGACTGGAGTTCGCTTACCGTTTGGGACTGTAAATCTAGCTCCTCCTCCTGCTCTTGGATCAGTCGGGTTGCTCTTAACCAGTTCTGACTCAGCGTTTCGACTAGCTGCTGAAGATCAGCGTCTGGCAATTGCGAAAGATCGGTTTGATTCAACGGCTGCTGACCGTCAGATTGCAGCTCAGCATGGGTCTCAATTTGAGCGCTTGGCTGAGGGTTTGCCAGCGGTGAGTCAAGTTTATCTAAGTGAATCGTGGGAGGAAGCTGCTGTGACGCCTTAGACCGAGCGGAAGGAAGCGGAATTTGAGGTGACGTATCGGGCGCGACGGGCGCATCGGGGACGCTGTAGCTGTAGGTGGCCTGATTGAGGGGCACACCATTGACGACAAGTCCTAAAACGCGATCGCCCCACTGCTCTACAATCGGCAGCACTGAAGCGACGCTGCCATAATCTAAATGATTGGGTCGTGCCACAACAATAATGCTGTCGGCTAAGGTGCCCAGCAAAGCCGTATCGGCTGAAACGCTGAGGGCTGGGGTATCTAAAATAACGAGATCGTAGAGATTGGAAAAATGCTCGACGAGCGCCTCCATCCGCGCATTGTCTAAGTAGAATGGCTCCTCAGAAACCGCATTGCCAAAGGGCAAAATGTCTAGGTTGGGTGCCACATTATGCACTACTGCCCACAGCGAAACATTTTCGAGCAGAAGGTTGCTTAAGCCTTCCATCTGAGAAATAAACCAGATCTCGTCTTGGACAGGGGTATGAATATTGGCATCAATAATGAGAACCCGACGATGGGTTTGGGCGATCGCCGCGCCTAGATTGGCACAAATGCTAGAGGTACCTTCTTCGGGTGTGGCACTTGTCACCAGCATCACCCGCTGACGACGCTGAGTATTCAGCACCTTAAGATGCCCCTGAAGTAAGCGATAGGCTTCACAGGTAGGTGAACCTGGCTTATCGCGAACGGCAACTTCTGGAATGTGGTAGGCAGTGCCGCCGTCATACAGCAGAAGATTGCGGCTGCGGCCTGAAGTGGGAATGATGCCTAAGATTTTCAGGTTGTAAGCATGTTCGGCATCTTCTGCGGAGCGAATCATTTGTCCCGTCATTTCTAGCAAAAAGGCGGTTGCTGCTGCGCCAATCAGCCCCAGCAAAACCCCTGCGCCAATAATGATGGGCTTTGTCAGCCCGGCTGGCCTGTCTGGCGGCAAGGCCGAGGCTGCAATTCTGACATTTCCTTGGGTTTGATTTTCTGCGATTTGCGTATCTTTAAGCTTTTGGACTAATCCTGTATAGCTAGTCTGTGCCGCCTGCACCTTACGCTCTAGTTCATTCTGCTGCTGCACCAACTGCGGCAGATCGGTAGACTTTTGTTTATACCCGCTTAGGGTGCTGCTCAGATCCTTTGACTGCTTGAGCAATCCCTGGCGGGTGGTGTCTAGCCGCACCAATTCCGCTGATAGGTTTTGCTTGAGCGCACCAATGAGTAGGTCGGCTTCTGGCACTGCAACATTGGTTTGCTGCGCACTCAAAATTTTGGCAGACTTTTGCTGAAGCAGACTTTTGTAATTCGCCAAGTTATTTTCAAGCAGCATCACCGAAGGGTGATCGTTGGTGAAACGGTTACGCTCCTGTACCAACTGAGATTCAGCCGTTTGAATGCTTTTGATCACGTCCTGCACTTCAGAGGACTGGCTGAGAGAGGCTAGGGCGATCGCCTGATCGGGACTCATCCCCAATTTTTGAGACGTCGCAGCCATCTGTGCATCAGTGTTGGCAACCTGCGCCTGAATATCCCCAATCTGCCGCTGAAGGTCATTGGTTCGTCCTTCGGAAGCCTTCACTTTTTCTTTAAGCTCAATGAGCTGATTAGTTTGCAGAAACTGTCGTAGATTTGTTTCCGCTCGTCGCAGCTCAGTTTCGGCCTCGGGCACCTGTTTTTGAATAAACTGCTTCGCTTTGACAATTTCTTCTTGATTGCCTTGGATCGATGTCTTGAGGTATTGAGCCATCAGTTCATTAACCACGTCTGCGGCTCGTTTAGAGTCTTTATCCTTAAAAGACACCTTCAAAATGTCTGTTGCATTGACAGCACTCACCGTCAGCCGTCGCTTAAAGTCTGTAGCAGTCAAGGGTTTCCCTTTGTCATCCCGTAAATCTAAGGTTTTAACCACACCCTGAATTAAAGGCGGTGACTGAATAATTTCTGCTTGGGTCAGCGTAGGGTTCCCAAGATTGGAGAGTGCGTCCAGACGATCTACTTCTTTGCCAACCTCCGTGAACACCGAGGTTGGACTGACCCGCTTCAAAACCATTTTCCCTTCAGCTTCATAGGCTGGCTTCTGCATGAGCGCAATACCTGCACTCAGCGCAGTAATGGTAGTAAATACCGTGAGTGCCGAGAACCAGTGCGGCTTAAAGCGAAGGGAATACAAAGATAAGAGGGGAGCAATCGATCTGTGAGTACCCATATTCATCATGTAAAAACACAAATCAAAATGAATTTAAATACTTAAAGTTAGCGATTTAAAGCCTGCCAAATCAGACTAAAGAAATACGCTCATAAACTAGATGCCCCCCTAAGACATGTCATAAAATCGCGCGCTGATACATCAGCGTGATTCTTGAGGTCTAGTCTCATAGTATGCCTAAGTAAATCACCCACTGGCAAGTCCTTTCTAAAAGAATGAACGGCTGAAACTGCCACCTCTTTCAGCCGCCTCTTTCATAAATAGACCTGTAGCCGTCTAACGACAACGCTAACAGCAGAACCAAAGATAGAGTGGCTGTCTCCAGCGCATTGCTTTACTCTGTTTCAAGGCGTGTGTTTCATCAGGTGGTCATTGTCATATCCATTGTGATACGCCTCTGGTTCACATCTACATGCACTGGATCCAAGACGTCTCGCTTAAGCAAAACATAGCTTTTTAATAGAACAAAAAAGCTTGACGTTGAAAAAGGAAACTGGCTAAGCTGTGAGAGCTTGTAAAAGCTATGGCTGTTTCCCAGTTCAATAAGGTCAATATATCTGTATTCAGGAAGTAGTATAAAAAATATTCAATAATAGTAATTTTATTGATTTCAAAATTTCTTTTAAACCAAAAGTCAAAATTTTCTTTATAGATTTATGTTTGTATACATTTAAATCAGCCTTTTGATATATTTCTATGCTTGGATTATAAAAACTTTTAGAAATGTTACATCAATTAAGACGAAATCTATTGACCCCCATCAACCGTCATCTCATGGCTGTTGATGCGATTATTTTCTTGATCACGCCTCTTTTGGCCTTGTGCATCCGTTTAGACGGCTTGAGTCTGGCTTCTCGATATTCTGAAAGCCTTGCTTTAGCTACTGCAATTTTCGTCATCCTTAAGGTTACGGTATTGTCAGCGTGCGGATTCTACCGTCGATATTGGCGATTTGCTGGGGTTGATGAGTTGGCTTACTTTGCCCTGCTAACCATCGTGTTTACGCTGTTTCAGAGCATTGCGTTCTATGGCATAAATTTAGCGACAGACTTACCCTCAAATTTTTTGCCGAGTTCTCTCCCTTTTTTAGATGGCCTATTCAGCTTTTTGTTGGTTGGAGCCGTTCGCTTTAGCATCCCGTTTTTTGAGCGCGTGACGCAGCAGCGCTCTCATCGTTCACATTTTACGAATGTGCTTGTCTTTGGAGCGGGGAGTGCTGGCATTTCACTGGTGCGAGAAATGCAGAAACATCCTGATGCAGGGTTATGGCCCGTTGGGTTTGCGGATGATGATCCTAGCAAGCTGAACTATCATATTTCTGGGTTAAGAGTGCTGGGCGATCGCTATCGAATTGCGCAAATCTTAGCCGAGAAAAACGTTGAGCGCGTCATTATTGCCATTCCTTCTGCATCTGGACAGGTAATTCGTGAAATTTTGACCATCTGTCGTCAGCAAGGGGTTAAAGCAAGCACCCTACCAGGAATTCATGAAATCTTGGATGGTCGCATTCGTACTGAGAGCGTGCGAGACATCAAAATTGAGGATTTACTGCGGCGGGAGCCAATTCAGACAGAATTTGCGGTAGTTTCAGCCTTTTTAAAAGGCAAAACAGTCTTAGTGACCGGAGCGGGTGGTTCGATTGGGAGTGAGTTGTGCCGTCAAATTTATAAACTTCAGCCAGCGATTATTGTGCTGTTGGGGCATGGCGAAAATTCTATTTTTAATATTCAGCAAGAGTTAGAGCAAATTGCCCTCAGTAAATCTGCGGAAGGACATTCATCTTCCCTGCGACCTCGCTTAGTCACCTGTATTGCAGACTTGCGCAGTTTGGTGCGCTTAGATGCAGCCTTTGCCCAGTTTAAGCCAGACGTTGTGTTTCATGCTGCTGCCCATAAGCACGTCCCGCTAATGGAAGCGAACCCTTCAGAAGCTGTTACCAACAATGTGCAGGGCACCAAAAACCTGACGGAAGTTGCGCTTCGTCATGATGTCCAGCATTTTGTCATGATCTCTACCGATAAAGCTGTACATCCAACGAGCGTAATGGGCGCAACCAAGCGAGTTGCCGAAATGCTGGTCTTAAGCGCTGCTCGACAGAGCGGTCGCGCGTTTGTTGTGGTTCGCTTTGGGAATGTTTTGGGCAGTCGCGGCAGCGTAATCCCAACCTTTACGCGTCAGATTGCGGCGGGGGGGCCTGTGACTGTCACCCATCCCAATATGTGTCGCTACTTTATGACCATTCCAGAGGCGGTGCAGCTTGTGCTTCAGGCTTCTGTGATGAGTCATAAAGGCCAGATCTTGATGTTAAATATGGGACAGCCCGTCAAAATCGTTGACCTTGCCACTGATCTGATTCGTCTGTCTGGCTATGAAGTGGGCAAAGACATGGAGATTGTGTTTACAGGGACTCGTCCGGGCGAAAAACTATTTGAAGAACTTCTGATTCCGGGCGAAAACTATGAAGCAACGGCTCATGAAAAGCTGTTGGTTGTCAAAAATGCCAGCGAACAGCTTCCCAATATGCTGACTGAAACCGTGGATATGCTGTGTGCTGGAGCGGCATACAACAATGACGCTTTAACCCTTTTCTTGCTAGAGCAGCTTGTGGCAGGTTATCACCCAACCTATTCATCTATGGCGACTGAGTCAGAACAGCCCATATCGGTGCTAGAGACTTCAAACGTAATTCCGCTACACGGATATCGAGAGGCTGAATCTCTATTTTTTACGGGGATTCCTAGAGGCGTTGATGCGACCTTAAATCACAGCGATCTTCGGCAGGCCGTTTTGCAGCAAGAGCTAAAGATTTTCTATCAGCCCATTATGCTGCTTGAGAAAGAGCATATTATTACGGGCTTTGAGGCATTGCTGCGATGGTATCACCCCCAGCGTGGACTGATGCCATCTGCGGCATTTATTGCGTTAGCTGAGGCAACGGGCATCATTCATGAAATTGGCTGGTGGGGTTTGCAGGAAGTCTGTACTCAACTCAACGCTTGGAACAAGACGCTTCAGACCCAGTCCCCCATTACCGTCAGTATTAATCTGTCGCAAAATCAGCTTAGACAGCCAGATTTAATTGCGCGAATGTATGAGATTATTCAGCAAACGGCTGTAGATGTATCTCAGTTAAGGTTAGAAATTCCAGAGCAGTTTATTAGTCGTCATCCAGATTTTGCAATCCCTACCTTACTACAGCTTAAGGGAATGGGGCTTCATTTGCAGATTGATAATTTTGGGCATTCTTCGCTTAAAAGCTTGGCTCCGCTGTCTGAGTGGATTCATATTTTTGATACGCTCAAGATTGATCGCTCAAGAGTGAGGCAGTTAGGGACAGACCGAGGAAATCTTGACTTTTTCCGCACTGCGCTCGATTTATCTTCCCAATTTGGGATTGAAATTATTGCAATGGGAATTGAGACTCCAAAGCAGGTTATGCAGTTAAAAACGCTTCAGTGCAAGTATGGTCAGGGCTATTTTTTCTTGAAGCCCATTTCTGAAAGAGAAGCAAAGACGCTCGTGGGCGCTCGAAGTGCGTCGATTCGAGCTAGGTCTCAGGTTGCGGAGTAATGCAGATTATAAATCCAGAAAAATTGCCCATCGCTATGTTGCCCATTGCCATTCTGTCCTTAAACGCATCCCACGCAGGAGAGCATTGTTGAAATCATCTTCTATGGCTCAAGGCTTTAGTCTTCGTCAGAATTTTTCTTGGACTTTAGTTGGGAATATTTTTTACTCAGCCTGTCAGTGGGGCATTCTGATTGTGCTGGCTAAATTGGGAACCCCAGAAATGGTGGGAACCTTTACTTTTGCCTTTGCAGTAACGGCACCGCTTTTTATGTTTTCCAATCTTCAGCTCCGAGTGGTGCAGGCAACGGATGCTCAGGCTCAGTTTAGCTTTAATGATTATTTAGGTTTGCGTCTAGTTTCAACGGTAATGGCACTGGTCAGTTTGGGATTCATTGCTGGGATGCTGCCCTATGGACGCTCGACCGTTTTGGTCGTGTTAATTATTGGGATTGCGAAGGCGATCGAGTCTATGAGTGATGTGTGCTATGGCTACATGCAGCAGCAGGAGCGGATGGACTTTATCGCGGTTTCTTTAATAGGTAGGGGAGCGCTGTCTTTAATTTTGCTGGTGGTCGGCGTACTGACCTCTGGAAACGTGGTTGGGGGTGTTATTGGGCTGGCGGTTGCATGGATGGTAATGCTGCTGGGCTATGATTTACGCGTGATGCGGCGATTTGTTAAAACGTTTGCAGATCAGGGTTTTCAAAGTCTTAAGCCAGTATGGCAGTGGCAGACCCAGCAAAAGTTGATCGGGCTAACTTTACCCCTAGGGTTTGTGATGCTGTTAATTTCGCTCAACACCAATATTCCGCGATACTTTATTGAGCATTTCTTAAGCCCAAGGGATTTAGGGATTTTTGCGGCGATCGCCTATCTGATGCTAGTTGGCTCTATTATTCAGGGTGCGTTAGCTCAGGCCGCTTCTCCACGGTTGGCAAAATACTATACCGACGGTAGACGCAGAGCCTTTGCCAGTTTGCTGTTTAACCTGATTGGGGTAGGCGCACTTCTGGGCGGGATTGGGGTTGGGGCTGCTTGGCTATTTGGCAGAGAGCTTTTAACGCTCTTATATAAAGCGGAATATGCTCAGTACAGCGATCTATTAGTTTGGTTAATGGTGGCAGCAGCCTTGGAGTACATTTCCGCTTTTCTCGGCACTGCCATTACCTCCGCTCGCTATTTTCGAGTGCAGGTGCCGCTGTTTGCAACAACGGCATTGGTGATGGCGATCGCCTGTTTCTTCCTCATCCCCAGCCAGGGACTGAGCGGTATACCGACCGCCATGATTGTAACTGGGGTGCTGCGGGTGCTGCTTTGTTTTGCAATTTTAGCCCATGCCCTTAAGTCGCCTGTCGCACTCGATCCTCACTCACAATCTTTGTATGATGCATAGCGACACCAGCGGCAATAGCAGTCGCATCACCCCAATTCGGATTCTGCACGTTGTGGGAATTTTACAGCGGGGCGGCGTTGAAACATGGCTGATGCATGTGCTGCGTCAGCTTGACCGTAACCAGATCCAGATTGATTTTTTGGTGCAAACCAACATTCCTGGTGCTTACGACGCAGAAGTAGAGGCGCTGGGCTGTCGCATTTGGCGATGCCCCATTGACCGTACCCAGCCTTGGCGGTATGCCCATCAGTTTAAGCAGATTTTACAAAAGGGCGGCAGCGGCGGCAATCCATACCAAATTGTTCATAGCCATGTCCATCACTTTAGTGGGTTTACGCTACGCCTTGCTCACCAAATGAAGGTGCCCGTTCGCATTGCCCATAGCCATAACGACACTTCGCCTGTATCCAAAAAGGCAGGATGGCTACGACAGCTCTACATGCGCCTAACCCAAGCCTGGATCTATAAACATGCAACGGTGGGTCTTGCTGCCAGCCGCGAAGCCGCCCAAGATTTATTCGGCGCACAGTGGGAAAAAGACGGTCGCTGGCAGCTTTTATATTACGGGGTCGATTTATTGCCCTTCCAAACAGCTAAAGATGCAGAACAGACACGAGCGGCGTTGGATATTCCGATCGATGCATTTGTGCTGGGTCATGTGGGTCGATTTGAGCATCAAAAAAATCATCCGTTTCTTATAGAAATTGCGGAGGAAGTTTGCCAGCGTGACCCTAAGGCGTATCTACTGATGATTGGGGATGGTCCCCTTCGCCCTAATATTGAGACGCTAGTGGCAAAAAGTGCGTGGAAAGATCGCATTTTGTTTGCTGGCCTGCGACCGGATGTCCCTCAATTAATGAATAGCGTGATGGATATTTTTGTATTGCCCTCATTCTATGAAGGCTTACCCTTAGTGGGCATTGAAGCTCAGGCAGCAGGCTTGCCTATGGTGCTGTCTGACGCAATTACACCAGAGCTAGAAGTAGTGCCTGCATTAATCACTCGACTCTCTTTACAGCAGCCTGCATCGGTTTGGGCTGAGAAAATTTTAGCGGCGCGATCGCAGCATCTACACCAACCCAACAACATCGGGTTAGAGACACTGCAATCTAGCGCTTTTAATATCACCCATAGCGCTAAACAGTTAGTCTCTCTTTATCAGCAATCAATGCAGGCGCAAGAAAAAATGACGGGTAGTGAGAAAACTTAAGCAATGGCCTATAGTCCGCTTCGTTTGTGCATTGCGGTCGGTGTTCAGATTTTTGCCATAGTCGGGCTGTTTTTGCTGAAGGCCACCACTTATTTTCAGCCAGAATCTCTCATTTATCCTTGCTGCTGTTGGGTTTTCGTTCTCTCCATTTGGTCTTTAGCATCTTGGTTTTGGGTGACGCGTAAGCTGTTTGACCCCTACACAATTTTTTTGGTTTCAGCCATTTTATTTAATGCGGGTCAAGCACTGCTAGAAGTGTTTCACCTCAATCGCTTTGGGATGCTGAGAGGGCAATTTTCCGCAGCAACGCTGTCCGATACGCTGTTTTTTATCACCTTTGGACTCTCTGCGTTTCATTTGGGTGCGCTTCTAAGTTTGGTTGCCCGTAACAGCATTGCGGCACTTTCTGCCTTGCGTCAGCCCTTTAAGCGCGACGGCAGCCGAAAGCGATTAATCAATCTCAACCCATCACCGACCTTATCTCAAGACACTGCTGAAGCTCTGTTAGATGAATCTTCTAGACGACAAGTTAGAAATTCTCAACCCTTAGATACTTCATCCGGTGCCGTTTGGATGGGCTGGGGACTGGCCTCAATTTCTGTGCTGCCGTCCATTTACGTTTTTCTACAATCTCTTCAGGTTGTGCTGACTCGCGGTTACGAGGGTCTGTACCAAGGCGATCAGGAAACCAGTGCAGGGGCATTACCCAGCGTAATTGGAGAGTTTTTGATTCCTGCTGCCGTATTTTTGCTTGCGGGTAGTTCTGTTAAAGGCTCGTCGGTCTTCAGTAAGCGGACGCGCAACATTGCCTTAGGACTCATGATTCTATATGTGCTGAGTCGTCTGTTATTAGGGCAACGTCGTAAAGTTGGCTCTGCGGCAGCGGCGCTGGTTTGGCTATGGCATGAATGGGTTGTAAAGCTTCCGGCCGCCGTGGTAGTAGGTTGTGCGATCGCCCTAGCCCTGGTTTTCCCCATTGTGGCAGCCTCTCGCAACCTTGCAGGTCAACAAGGTACTTCCCTTGATGCCTTACAGTCTCAACTCTATGGAGATTCTAACCCTTTGGTTAGTATGCTCACTGAGATGGGGGGCACCATGATGACCACTGCCCATACGATGAATTTAGTGCCTAGCGCACGTCCTTTTCAGATGGGCGCAGATTATGGGTATGCGCTGCTGACATTAATGCCCAATTTTTTCTGGAAACTCCATCCCACCATTGAGCGCGGCTTAGCAGGGAGTTGGCTGACCTGGGCAATTGATCCTGAATTTGCGTCACGGGGTGGGGGTTATGGCTACTCATTTATTGCCGAAGCTTACCTTAACTTTGGCTGGGTTGGTGGCCCTATTGCGCTGGGTATGATTGGCTTTTTATATACTTCCTTAGTGCTTTGGGCTATTAATTCTAAATCCCCTGCCAGAATTGCGTTGATTGCCACCTTTTCTGTTTACTTTCCGTTTTATGCCCGCTCTGAAGCAGCACTCCATGTAAGAGCCTTGGTCTGGTATGCGGTGATGCCCTATTGGGGTGCCGTGGGCATTTCTACATGGCTAAATCGACAGAAAATTAGGTTTGGTGCGAGACGTAGACCTAAATCTAGCTGGCTGAGATAGCCGCCCCTATATCCGATTGAATCCTTAACCAAAGTGGGGTTTTATTCATGCACTGCATTCTTGCCCAAGATAATCGGTTTGTCCTCAATCAAGGCCGTCCAGCGTCTTTTAATACGTTTTATGAGCGCTTTGGTCAGCGTTATTTAGACGTATTTGATTCTGTTACGTTAATGGGAAGACTGTTTGCGATCGAAGATTCAACGGCTAAGCCTGTCGAAGGGCCTGGGGTCAAATTTTTTCCGATGCCTGAATATATTGGCCCTGTTCAGTATCTGCTCAAACGAGGTGAGATTCAGACGCGTGCCCGAGAGGTGTATTCTGCTCAGTCGGCGGTTATTATTACCCCCAGTACGGCTGGAGCAGCGCTGCTCAAGATATTAGGCAAAAGTCGCCATCCCTATGGACTAGAAGTAGGCGCAGACCCCTACGATGTTTTAGCCCCAGGTGCAATCAAGAGTCCGCTTCGGCCTTTACTGCGCCAAGTTTTGCCCAGACAGCTTCGTAAAGATTGCCGAGGGGCTAGCGCGGCACTTTATGTCACAAAAGCGGCGCTACAAAAAAGATACCCTTGCCCGAATTATTCGGTGGGGGTGTCTGATGTAGAATTACCGTCTCGCTATGTTTTAGAAGCGCCTCGCATTTATAGCGATCGCCAAACTCAGTTCGTCCTAGTCATGATTGGCTCCCTAGAGCAGCTTTATAAAGCCCCTCATATTGCCATTGCGGCGATCGCCCTGTGTGCCCAGCAGGGTATAGACCTTAGCCTTAACATTATTGGAGACGGCAAACATCGTCCTGAGCTAGAACAGCAGGCGGCTGATTTAGGCATTCGAGAACGGGTTCAGTTTTTAGGGAAACTTCCGGCAGGCGATCGCATTTTCGCAGAGCTAGATCAGTCCGATTTGTTTCTGATGCCGTCGTTTCAAGAAGGGCTGCCCCGCGCGATGGTGGAAGCAATGGCACGGGGTTTACCCTGTGTTGCGACGGCAGTAGGCGGCATTCCTGAACTGCTGCCGCCGGAGAATTTGGTAGCAGTCGGAGACGCTACCGCTTTAGCCGACAAAATCCAAGCGGTGCTGACCCACCCAGAACGGATGAGCCAGATGTCGGCTCAAAACTTAAAAACGGCACAAGGGTATGTCGAAGAGGTTTTACGACAGCAGCGCAATGCGTTTTATGAATATGTAAAGCAGCAGACGCTCCGCTGGCAGCGCAGTCAAGGAATAGCTTAGAAATGAGCATAAAATAACGTTCCGGTTTTGTAGGGGCAGATTTAGCTAAAGCCGCAGGGTTCACACCCAAAAAGCTTCTACAAAACCTGCCCTTCTTATCTCCCCATCATGACCAGGCGCACAGCGTAATAATTGTTACCTCTGGCGGACAGAAAAACCGTCCAGGCAAATGGGTTCCCAAACCTCGATTCACATACAGTAGATTTTCGCCCACTCGATGTAGACCCTGCGCCCAGTCCCAATTTTGAACTACCTTGTCGCAGTTTTTGGTCAAAGGCTTCATCCATCGCCGGACAGACGGACTGCTGCGCTTTCTAATCTGTTTGAGACCCGTCACCATTGGTCCAAAGCCTGGTAGAACTACCTCTCCGCCGTGGGTATGTCCCGAGAGCTGAAGGTCAACACGCCACTGTTTCAAGGGTTTGGCACTGTCAGGGTTATGGGAAAGCACAATGCGCGGAGTTTGCTCAGGCACCTGATCCATCACAGGCTTCGGGTCAAAGCGCGGCGACCAGTAGTCGCGTAAGCCGACTAGGGCGAGTCCTGCACCGAAGGGGTAAATCGTCTCGTCCCACAACACCCGAATGCCAACTTCAGTCATGGCGTGTGTGACCATTTTCTGAGACTCTGGCTGGCAGAGGTCGTGGTTTCCAAGAATGGCGTAACAACCCCACTCACTTTTAAGGGCTTTAAGATGTTGAGCAAGGGGATAAATGGGGCGAGGATCATCTGTAACATAGTCGCCCGTCAAAAATATGGCATCTGGATGAGCTGCATTGGTAACGGCGATCGCCTCTTCCAAAAGCCGTTCAGAAAGTCGCACCCCATCAAAATGAAAATCTGAAAGCTGTACAACCTTAAGTCCATCAAGGGCTATCGGCAACCCTCGAATGGGAACCTTAAGCTGCTCTACGCTCAGCGCTCCAGCGATTCGATCCATTAATTTCAGTTCTCCTGCTCAAATGAGCGACGGCTGCATCTTCGTACAGCCCATAAAAGCTCTATTGAACTGGACAAAGGTTATGACAGCGTGAAGCGGCGTTTATGGATCGTCAGCTTTTAAGCATTTTATTTAGATCAATTTTGTCTGGATGTTGATCGGGTATACCGAAGTCCATCTTTCACATAGGCTATAATAGAGCATTACATATCTTGGAATTCCCACAACATGTCAATTTACGTTGGTAATCTCTCTTATGAGGTTACGCAAGAAGACCTCACCACTACTTTTGCTGAATACGGTTCCGTCAAAAGAGTTCAGCTCCCTACCGACCGCGAAACCGGTCGTCTGCGTGGGTTCGCCTTTGTTGAAATGGGCAGCGATGCTGAAGAAGAAAAGGCGATCGCCGAACTCGACGGCGCTGAGTGGATGGGTCGTAGCTTGAAAGTCAATAAGGCTAAGCCCCGTGAAGATAACCGTGGCGGCGGCGGTGGCGGCGGCAGCTTTGGCGGCGGCGGCGGTGGTCGACGATACTAAGCCCTAAGCTTTTGTAAAAAAGGGCGATCGCACTGTTTCAGTTATTATCTGAAAGTGCGATCGTCCTTTTTTGTGTTTTTCAGAAAGCCGTATTTTATCTACGCCCTGAAAATCTCTGTAAGACTTAGCACAAACCCAGGCAATACGTCTTCACCTGAGACACTTATCGGTGATTGCAGCACTTCAATTTCTTGACCCAGTCGATAAATTTCAACCACTCGATCTTGCGGATTCAAAAGAAAACCCAATCGAATGCCATTGTCGATATATTCCTGCATTTTGTCTTGCAGCAGCTTAAGACGGTCACTCGCCGAACGTAATTCAATGACAAAATCTGGAGCCAGGGGCAAAAACCCTTCAGGATTTGGATTGAGTGCGATAAGTCGTTCTGAAGCAACCCAAGCCGCATCGGGAGAACGGATAGCACCGTTGGGCAGAATGAAACCCGTTGAGGAATCAAACACACTTCCTAACTGAGCTTGACGATTCCAAATCACCAGATCGGCATTGACGCTAGCATTCCGTCTGCCCGATTCCCAACCCGTCGGCGGCATCACAATTAATTCTCCTGCGGGGGTCAGCTCAAGTCGCACGTCGCGATTTTCTCGACAGAGTTCACGAAATTGCTCGTGGGTAAGCTTAGTAAGGGAATCAAGATTCAGGATAAGCGCAGTCATAGCGTCACCTTAGCCAATTGCTATTCATAGCTTAGCTCAGTGAAGTCTGGAGACGCTGCCTTAGCAGATCCGGTGAACCAGACTGCGCGACCTTTCCCTGCTCTAATAAAATTGCGCCATTGCAGTAGGCTAATTCTTCAAGACGGTGCGTGACCCACAGCGCCGTAATGCCTCGCTTTTTGACCAGTGCATTAACGCTTGTCACTAGATCAAACTGACTTTCAGGATCTAGCAAGGCCGTGGGTTCATCTAACAGCAGCACATTGCAGTGACGGGCGATCGCCCCTGCAATAGCAATCCGCTGCTTTTGCCCCCCGCTGAGGGCATAAATCGGACGGCGAATCAGGTGCAGTAGATTAACCGCGTCTAGGGCTTCTTCCACGCGATCGCGCACTTGGGCATGAGAAAGCGCTTCTTCAACAAGGCCAAAAGCAACATCTGCGCCCACCGTCGGCATTACGAGCTGATGATCTGGGTTTTGAAACACAAAACCCACCGGAGCGTTAAGCCGGATCTCACCTGACTGACGCTCTAGTAGCCCAGCCAAAACGCGCAGCAGCGTTGACTTACCGCTGCCGTTTGTGCCCAAGAGCATCCAAAATTCACCCTCCGGCACTCGAAGGGTGCAGCGTTTTAAGATCTGCTGCTGGTCGCTCCAGCCAAAGGATAGATTTTGAACATCAATTCCCCATTCGGTCATGGGCGGCTCTATACCCCAAAGCCAGTAAACCCACCTTTAGAAGGTCCACCGCCCTTTTCAGAAACCTGCACCGCCGTAATTTCGCTCACAAGGACGCCAATTTTTTTATCGGTTTCTTTTTCGCAGGTTAGCTCTAATAGGCTGGGCGCTGTAGTTTTAATTGAGTTGACAATGGATTGGTATAGCGTCTCGGCGTCGCTCAGCTCTTTGCGCTGAACGGCTAAGGAAAGTGGGGTGCCCCGTAGGGTAACTTCAACGGTGTACATCAGAACTCCATCGGTTGGACTGTTTTAAGGGGGTGCTGCAATTGCAGTGCCCAACTCTTCTCAATTAACTGTAGCAATGAACTGGCTTTGGGTGCAGCAGACTCTTCGTACAAAGCCTTTTATCCCTGAGTCAGAGAAATGGCTCTCACCTGAACCTCCCGATCAAAAATCACCCGAGGCATAAGAAGCGTTTTTAGTAAAATCCAAACGGACTGTACTTCTCCAGGCGTGTTCCGATGTTGCCACTGCCCAGGGCGGCAAAAGAGCATTTCGATTAATTCTTTTTCTTGAGAGAGCGTCAACGGCTCAAACAAAACGCGCAAAGTCGGTAAATCACCCTGTCGATTAACGCTGACCACTTGGGCTTCTATCGTTAAATCAATTTCTAGGATGCTGACCTGCACCAGGGCTGATTCTGTCTCCGGCAGTTCAGCGCCTGACTGGGTGAGGGCAATCTCTGCACCACCCTCCGAAATCATGGTGGTGCTGCCCCAGTATTGGCAATCGCCCACTTTAAGCCTGACGGTTCGGCGCAAATTAAACCACTCATACAGATCTGGTTTAGGCACATCTAGCAAAATGAGCAGCGCAATGCCAATTAAGATCAGGTTGTAGGCACTCCAGATCCAGCCTAACCCCACGCCTTTTACGGTTTGGGCGAGTTCTGGCGATACCGTCGTTTGCCATGCGCCTTTGATCATACAAATGCCCAAATTGCGCCATAGGCTAAAGGCCGTCGCCACAAACATAATGATGAGCGGCCAGGCTAAGCTCCAGTTAAACCGATACTGCGATCGCACTCTCCCCTTAGGCGTCACATTAAACCCACGACCAAAGGGATTAAGCATCACCCGCAATACCGTAAGGGCGAGCGGAAAAGCCAAAACAAGGCTGTAAATGTCTGACAGTAAAGCAGACCGCGATCGCCCATTGAGCCAAGCAAAGGTCGAAAACTGCGCCACGATGTAGGGCAAAAAGAAATAGGTCACCTCATCCATGGTTGCCCGCAGGGGAATCACGCCCAAAAAGGCATAGGCAAATGGAAACAGCAAAAAGCCTACCCGTGAAATACTGGTAAACCAGTGCAGCAGCCCCTCTAAGTGCGCCAGTCGCTGAAGGGGCGTCAACCCTGGAATGGTGAGCGGGTTTGCGTCAATAAAAAATGCCTGAAGGGTTCCCCGCGCCCAGCGCAGCCGCTGACTGGCATGATCTGCAATGGTTTCAGCCGCCAGCCCTGCACTCAGCTTTTCATCGAGGTAGATGAGCTGATAGCCCTGGGCAGAGAGGCGAATACCCGTGAAGTAGTCTTCACTTAAAGAATCGGTTACAAAACCACCCGCTTCTTTGAGTGCCTGTCGCCGCACCACAAAAGATGTGCCCGAACACACCACGCTGCCTGCTCCATCTCGAATGGGCTGAACTTGGCGATAAAAGACCTCTTCTTCTGGGGTCAGCACGTCTTCGAGACCAAGGTTACGCGCGATGGGGTCGGCATTGTAAAAGCTCTGCGGGGTCTGGACTAGACCCATTTCTGGATTTTGGAAAAAGCCTACGGTTCGCTGCAAAAAGTTGGTAGTAGGCACAAAGTCTGCGTCAAAAACCGTGATGAGGTCGCCAGAGGTACGGGCGATCGCCGCGTTCAAATTCCCTGCTTTGGCGTAGCGATTATCTGGGCGCGTGAGGTAGTGACAGCCTAGTTTGTGGGCAAGGTCTTCAACCGCAGGGCGACGGGTATCGTCGAGAATGTAAATTTCTTTGTGGGGGTAATCTAGCGCCTGACAGCCCAGAATGGTTCGCTTCAGAATAATTTCAGGCTCATCGTAAGTGGGAATAAATACATCTACCGTTGGCGTAAACTCACCCTGAGTAACGCTATGTTCTAGATAATCAGCCTCTCTGTGTCGATCTTTGACCCGCAGCATTAAAAAAAGCTGGATGCTGCTGCTCAACAACGTCAGCATTTCAAAGATAAACAGCATTACGCTAAAGGTGCCATTGAGCGGCTGCCCTAAATTTAGGGTAGAAAGGGCGCGCCACACCACATACCTCAGCGTTAGCGCTAACACAATGCTAACCACTACTACCCGTGACCAGGCATGAGAGCGGTGCGAGACTCGCATCAACACCAATAGAGCCGCTAGCATCATTAGCGTGGGCACTAGCAAAAAGGTGCCCGTCACCATCGGCACTTCTAGCCACATGGGTGGGTTTTCTTGTAGCAGCGCAATCTGCTTGAAAATCTTGGTAATAGTACCTTCCCCTGCAAACCATCCGGCGACAATCACGCCAGATGCAGCAAGAAACCCAAGCATGACCAGCGTTGCCCATTGTGGTTGCCAGAGGCTGGGTAACGCCTGAGGAAAAGGCGTCGATTTAGACTTCGACTGCATGATGCGATCGCTCCCACCTGGTACAAAAACTCAATTCCATCACAGTTCTGGCTAGACGCATTTTGCCTAGGATAATGTTTCTAACCTGCTTATGCCACCAAATTAGCTGGACTTTATGAGGGCAACCTGAGAAATGACGAAAGGTCTTCGGCGCTAATTATTAGCCCATTCTCATTTGCCTGCTGATACACTCCGCTACAGTCAGGCTAGTTCAGGCATTTAAGCCGTCTCAATAAAATGGAGTTTGACAAGATGAGTACCCAAATTTGGCAGCGAGGCGGCACAACGGCGGCGATCTCCATCATTACGCTGCTTGCCCTATCTCCGCTCGGGTGTTCCGCAGCAAAACCACCCGTTCAAGCGTCTGAAGTAGCCCAAAACTCAATGATGAAAAAGTCTACGGGGGCATTTGTTACCGTAGAACATGCCACCACAGGCAACGTTAGCATTGTCACTGAAGGTAAACAGCGCTATTTGGTTTTAGATCAGGGCTTTACAACGTCAGAAGGTCCCGATTTATTCGTTATTTTGCATCAATCAGAAAAGCCAAAAAGCTATGGTAAAAATAGCTATGTTTCTCTGGGTAAACTCCAGAAGATTGCAGGGACACAGCGCTACGTCATCCCCGCCAACTTGAATCTTAAATCGTTTAAAACTGCCGTCATTTGGTGCCGTCAATTTAGCGCAACGTTTGCCTATGCCCCCCTCCCTTAGTCATAGATATTGATACCTAATAGCTACGTTTGCTAGGTCGGGAGAAGACCCAAACAGGGGCGAAGCGCAAGCGCAACGTTTCTTATAGCCTTTAGGCTTAAGTCGTTCGCAAATTCAATCTTTGTCTTTGCCTCAACTTGAGTCTTTGGGTGAGGCATTGTTAGGTTTCACGAATGTTGATGCTCTGGAACAGTAGCTGCTTACGCTAGTGTTGTCTCTGACAAATTGCACTGCCGCAATGACTGTGATCGTCCAATATCTGTACAAGAGATTTACCCTCGCAATGCTTTAGAAAGATCAGCCCCCCTGAGGTTAGCTCTATCCAAACAAACGGAATCGAGTTGAGTTCCAATCAAAATAGCACCGCTCAGGTTGATGCCTTCCATATAGGAGTCATTCAGGTTCAATCCATTAAAGTTGACATTACTAAAGTTGGCACCAGCGATACTATCACCAAGGTATCTCAGCCCAGACCCACTGAAATCTCTCTCCCCAGCAGCATATCGCTGCAACAACTTCCCAGCAGTCATAACTTCAAGCTCCAGAATACAACAGTACCCACCTAGCTAGAATTCCTCCAGGGGCGATCTCCATTTAACCTCAATATCGAGATCGCAGATCTCCCCACAGGCCAACTCCCCTAAGCTACTATCACAGGCTTCGACCCCACAGGCCGCCCCAACTCCGGCACCCTATACCTAGACATCGACGCCAACGGCCTCGGTTGGTACATCGATCCCACCCCCTGGGACAACACCGAATACAGCCAAACCCTAACCGAAACCGCCCACCTCCAAGGCATCATCGCAGGCTACAGCAACTACGACAACCATATCCAAACTATCAACGGCAGCAAAACCTTCACTGGCGACGGCTTCAGCGCCATCCTCACCCCCGAGGGAAGCCATCTAAACTCTCAGGTCTACCCCTACAACCTGATGAACACCACCCTCACCCCTGGTGTTCGTAAACTGCCCACCGCTCTAGACATCGCCATCCTCAACACCCTTCGCCAACCCACCTCATTAACTGCCCAACCCGCACCGTCCAAATTGACATCAGCACCCTGACCCCTGGCACCGTTGTCACCCTCTACTTTGACCTCCTCGGCTTTGGAGCCAAAGACAGCAGCGTCACCATCGACGACGTGCAGATCCTGAGTGAACTCAGCCAAGCCCCGATCTCCAATAACGACAGCGCCACCACGAACCAAAACACCGCCGTCAACATTCTAGAAAACGATCGCGACCCCGACGGCACCCTTAACCCCGGTAGCCTGATTATTCTCCAAGCGCCCCAACACTGACAAGTCAGCCTCAACCCCAACGGCACCGTAACCTACCAGCCCACCGCCAGCTACATTGGCAACGATCAGTTCACCTACACCATCCAAGATAGATATAACAAAGACATCTGGTGTAGAAACTTTCAACAATGCCCTCTGACCTTTCCCCCCTCTGGATTTCGCTGAAGGTTGCGGCGATCGCCACCGTCATCACCCTCTGTTTGGGTCTGGTGATCGCCCACTGGATGCTGGGCTACCGAGGCCGCTGGAAAGCGCTGCTAGAGGGGGTGTTCATTGCGCCGCTGGTGCTGCCGCCAACGGTGGTGGGCTTTTTGTTGCTGATGCTGTTGGGAAAGTCTGGACCTATCGGGCAACTGCTACCGTCAGTGCTTAGCATTGTGTTTACTTGGTATGCCGCTATTTTGACGGGAATTGTAGTGGCGTTTCCGTTAATGTATAAAACTGCGCTGGGCGCGTTTGAGCAGATTGACCCCACGCTATTGCAGGCGGCTCGTACCTTAGGCGCAACTGAGCTTAAGATTTTTTGGCGCATTACGTTGCCGCTGGCGCTACCTGGCATTGTCGCAGGCGCAACTTTAGCCTTTGCCCGCGCCTTAGGGGAATTTGGAGCCACGCTGATGTTGGCGGGTAACATCTCAGGGGAAACGCAAACTATTCCTATGGCGATCTATTTTGCCGTGGAGGCTGGCGATAACCAAGCCGCGTGGTTTTGGTCGGGGGTCATTTTAGGAATTTCTTTAGTTGGCCTGACGGTGGTGAATGGTTGGCAGGCTAAGATGACGGGTCGCAAAGGCGGCATTTGGAAGGGCGGGTTTTGGTTGATTTTTTGGAATAGGTGCGATGATTTCGGGCTAAACCCGCCCCTACAGCATCTAAACTTCAAGGCGAAAGATTCTTCTGAAATAACGGCTTCTCAACTCACGGTCAATATTCAAAAGCGGCTTTTAGGGTTTTCTCTGGATGT
>JBGSVR010000433.1:0-2669 GCA_041752855.1 Thermosynechococcaceae cyanobacterium | reverse complement strand
AACCGCGATTTTGATCGGCTCCATGCTTACGTGCGCGGCATGTTGGAATGGCCGATTGAAGACCTCAAGGCCAAAATAGAGCAGGGCGAAACCGTCAATATGGTGGGCACCTCTGGCACCATTGAGAGCCTGATTCGCTTAGATGCTTATGCCAACACCACCGGAGTGCCACCCACCACCCTCAGCGGTTATGTCCTCACCCTAGAGCGGCTTCAGGCGCTAAACCAACGCCTGAGAAAGCTGTCCTTTGGCGATCGCTGTAAGATGCCGGGCATGTCCGAGCGACGCGCTGAAATTATTTTAGCGGGGGGCGTTATTCTCCAAGAGGTCATGGAGAACCTGGGCATGACTAAAATTCAGTCCTGCACCCGCGCCCTACGGGAAGGCATCATTGTAGACTGGATGCTCAACCACGGGTTAATCGAAGATCGGCTGCGCTATCAAGGTTCTGTGCGTCAGCGGAGCGCCCTCAACCTCGCGCAAAAGTATCGGGTCAACCTAGACAATGCTCAACAGGCGGCGAAGTTTGCCGTCATGCTGTTTGACCAAACCTGTGGAACGCTGCACCAATGGGGCGCCCAAGAGCGGGAATTACTGTGGACTGCTGCCATTTTGCATAATTGTGGGCACTACATTAGCCATTCCGCTCACCACAAGCATTCGTACTACCTCATCCGCAACGGCGGGCTGCTGGGGTATACCGATGCTGAGATTGAAATGATTGCCAACCTTGCGCGCTATCACCGTAAAGGCGCACCTAAGAAAAAGCACGAGAGCTATCAAGGCTTAGGTAAACTAGAGCGCCAAATGGTCGATCAGCTCAGCGCCCTTCTCAAGGTTGCCGTTGCGTTAGATCGCCGACAAATTAATGCCATTGACTCACTGCACTGCACCTTCAATGCTGTCGGGCGTGAACTGTCTTTGACTCTAACGCCCACCCAAGCAGGGGACGACTGTAGCCTAGAGCTATGGAGTTTGGAGTATAAAAAAGGCTGTTTAGAGGCCGAATTTGGGATAAAACTCGTCGTCAAAGTAGACGCTGCCCAAGATACGGGCGTTCTCTCTGCGGTTGGCTAATAATCCCCAGCCTTGCTAAAACAGTCTGTTTCTGGCGACCATAACCCCCTAAGATAATGGGAGTTGCTGCGCTCTAAGACTCTATGGCTGTAAAAGCGATTACCCTGCTGGGTTCCACTGGATCCATTGGCACCCAAACTCTAGATATTGTTGCAACCCACCCCGACCAGTTTCGGATTGTGGGGCTGGCGGCGGGTCGCAATATTGTGCTATTGGCAGACCAAATTCGGCAGTTTAAGCCCGAGATAGTGGCGATCGCAGACCCAACCCAAATTCCCGATCTAAAAGCGGCAATTGCAGATGTCGTACCGCAGCCCATTTTAGTCAGCGGCGAAGCAGGTATTGTTGAAGTTGCCGCCTATGGCGACGCCCAAGCCGTTGTCACCGGAATTGTGGGCTGTGCAGGGTTGCTGCCCACCATCGCTGCCATTAAAGCAGGCAAAGATATTGCTTTAGCCAATAAAGAGACATTAATTGCAGGTGGCCCAGTGGTGCTGCCGCTGGTAGAAGCCCACGGCGTTAAGCTCCTCCCCGCAGATTCAGAGCATTCCGCTATTTTTCAGTGCTTGCAGGGGGTGCCAGAAGGCGGGCTTCGGCGCATTATTCTAACGGCTTCCGGTGGCGCGTTTAGAGACTGGCCTGTCGAAAAGCTGTCGCAGGTCACGGTCGCCGACGCCCTGAAGCACCCCAACTGGTCGATGGGTCGCAAAATCACCGTAGATTCCGCCACGTTGATGAACAAAGGGCTAGAGGTGATTGAAGCCCACTACCTCTTTGGCGCAGACTACGACAACATTGATATCGTCATCCATCCTCAAAGCATTATTCACTCTCTTATTGAGGTACAAGATACCTCTGTTCTGGCTCAACTGGGCTGGCCTGATATGCGTCTGCCGCTGCTCTATGCACTCTCTTGGCCGGAGCGCATTGCAACGAATTGGGAACCTCTCGATTTAGTCAAATCTGGCGACCTCACCTTCCGCGCACCCAATCACGAAAAATATCCCTGCATGGGCTTAGCCTACGCCGCCGGACGCGCAGGTGGCTGTTTGCCAGCGGTCTTAAATGCTGCCAATGAACAGGCGGTTGCCCTGTTTTTAGACGAGAAGATTACCTTTTTGGATATCCCTAGGGTGATTGAGAAAGCCTGCGATCGCTTTCAATCTCAAAATACCTCAACCCCAAGCCTAGACGATATTCTCCATGCTGATCGCTGGGCAAGAGCAGCCGTAATAGAGGCGAGCCAAATGCCAGCAGCAACCGTCGTTTCACTTTAAGACTAATACAGCGGAGCTGGTTTTTCTTTAATTCGTTTTGCAATAGGCCGCACTCGCTTCACCACTTTAATGAGATAGCTATAGTCTGGTGATTTTGCATTGGTGACATATTCAGCGGCGGCAGCAACGGAAGCAGGAGCCGTTTCGAGCGCCTTGCGGATTTGTTCTTGGGCATTACGCTCAACGGTGGAACCCACCAAAACGCTACCGGATGGGATTTGATGAGTATCTCGTGCCAAAATCCGAAATTTTGTGGAGCCAAAGTCACCGCGATATTGGTTCAGCTCAGTCACGGACAATGCCCCCGCCATCACC
>JBGSVR010000432.1:0-2339 GCA_041752855.1 Thermosynechococcaceae cyanobacterium | reverse complement strand
CCTTTCCCCTTGGCAGCTCAAGTCCCAGCACCAACTGCCAGCTTGGTTGACAGAACTGCTAAAAACTCGCCTACCTCAAAGTGACGGACGCTTCATCGCGCAGCTTCTGTGGCAAAGAGGAGTGCAGGATGAAGCCTCTGTCTTGGCTTTTTTAGACAACAGCCACTACCAATCCACGCCGCCTTCAGCCTTTGGGGTCGAGATGGAGCAGGCTGTGGCGCGGTTGATTAAAGCACGCGATCGCAAACAAACGGTCTTTATTTGGGGAGATTTTGACGCGGATGGCATTACAGCAACGGCGGTACTGTGGGAGGGGTTAGGCCAATTTTTTGAGCAGGCGCAGACCCTACACTTTTTCATCCCCAATCGGCTCAGGGAGTCTCATGGGCTTTCGAGAGCAGGCATTGAGGAAGTTGCCGCTCAAGGTGCGCAGCTCATTGTGACCTGCGATACGGGCAGTTCTGACCACGCCGAAATTGAATACGCTCGACAGCTAGGCATTGATATCATCGTCACCGATCATCACACCCTACCGAAAGAACGCCCTTCTGTGGCTGCGTTTCTCAATTCCCGCACATTCCCTCAAGGGCATCCGCTGGCGCATCTATCTGGCGTTGCCGTCGCCTACAAACTCGTTGAGGCGCTTTACGACACGCTGCCTCAAGTCCCTCAAGCCCCGCTAGGAAACCTACTCGATCTGGTCGCCATTGGACTCATTGCCGATCTCGTTCAGCTCACCGGAGACTGCCGTTATCTTGCCCAGAAAGGGCTAGAGCGTCTCAAACAGCAGATCGACCACCCCACCCGCCCTGGTGTCGCAAAACTGTTGGAATTGTGTCGCAGAACGGGCGATCGCCCATCAGACATTTCCTTTGGTCTAGGGCCGCGCATCAATGCCCTCAGCCGCATCCACGGCGACGCCCGTGAAGGCGTCGAACTGCTCACCACCCGCGATTCGGTTCGAGCCGCAGTGTTGGCAGAATCTGCTGAAGTGACAAACCTGTGCCGTAAAGAAGTACAGCAGCGCGTCACTCACGAAGCTGAGGCTTATTTAGCGCGGCTTGACTTAGAGGCAACCTCCGTCATTGTGTTGAGCGATCCGCAGTGGCCTGTGGGGGTTTTAGGCTTGGTTGCCAGCCAGCTCGCCCAAACTTATGGCAAGCCTGCCATTCTTCTGAGCAGCGCAGGTTCTACCCCAGACACAGCGCCAATGCTGAGAGGGTCTGCCCGATCTGTGCGAGGTATTGACCTCTATGACTTGCTTCAGCAGCAGACGCATCTCCTCGATCGCTTTGGCGGACACCCCTTTGCGGCAGGATTGAGTTTGCCGCTTGAAAATCTGCCGCTGTTGACGGCGTCCATCAATCAATGCTTTCGGCAAACCATTGGGCAATGGACACCCCCTCCCGTAGAGATTGATCTAGAAGTGACCCTTGCCGACGTTGTGCAAGACGGCGGGAAGACTCTATTTAGAGAGCTTTTACAGCTTGAGCCTTACGGCATGGGCAACCCAGCTCCACAGCTTTTGATTCGCAACTGCTGGCTAGAACGACGGCGAGGTGGGGGTACACAGGCAAGGGGCAATCACAAAGTGCGGTACAAAAAAACGCGGTTTATGCTGCGGGATGAAAGCACTTCGAGCTTATTCCCTGGGGTTTGGTGGGGGCACGATGCCAACGAGTTACCCGATGGGCAATGTGACGTGGTGGTGGAGCTAGAATACGGGCAGCTTTATAAACAGTCTGAATATCATCTGCGACTGACTGCCGTTCGCCCTGCATCAGTAGATCCACCACTGACAGACTCACCTTCAGTAGAACCGTGGCTGCTCGACTGGCGACAGCAGACCGCAGCACCTCTTTCTTCAAACACGATTCTTCGCTTAGAGCAGTGCCCCAATGACTGGGATGAGCTAGATCGATGGGCGCAACAGGCGAATGTTCAGCAAGAGAAGTTAGCCTTGGCTTATCCGGCCTCGGCACTGCCCGAAACGGTATTGAAATGGCGGCAACTCGCGGGGTTAGCCAAATATCTCGCTCGCACCCAAAGCTGCGTTGAAGCTCACGCCGTTGCGTCACGGTTGGGACTGGGAGGGCGATCGCTTTCCCTTGGCTTAGCCGCCCTACAATCTGTCGGGTTTACCATCCGTCTTAAAGCAGAAGCCATTGTTGTTGAAAATCAGCTCAGTCTCCTGACCGATTCTGAGGTAACAGTTGCCAATCAAGCCATCCAGCAGTTTTTAGATGCCGTTGCAGAAGAGCAGTTTCAGCATGAATACTTTCAGCGTGCGCCTGTGTCACAGCTTCAGCAAACTTTAGAGCAGCGTTTGCTGGGGTGAA
>JBGSVR010000431.1:0-3568 GCA_041752855.1 Thermosynechococcaceae cyanobacterium | reverse complement strand
GACAGGTGCCGAGGCTTCGCCGTGAGCGTCAGGGAGCCAGGTATGAAACGGAAAGATGGGTAGCTTAACGCCAAAGGCAATGAGGAAGGCAATATAGCCCACAATCTCAAAGGCTAGGGAGTAATGCTTCTGGGCAAGGGTTGCCATATCAAAGGAAACCACATCTCCAGAGAAGGCCATCGCCAGACCCATGACGAGAATGAAAATAGAGCCTAGAGCGGTGTAGAGAAGAAACTTTGTGGCGGCGTAGGCTCGGTTAGGCCCACCCCAAATAGAAATCAGCAGGTAAACCGGAACCAGCTCTAGCTCCCATAGGGTAAAGAACAGCAGCATGTCTTGGGCTGCAAACACGCCTACTTGGGCGCTGTAGAGTAGCAGCATTAACCCATAAAAAAGCCTGGGCTTGTGGGTCACATTCCAGGCTGCAAAAATCGCCAGGGTATTTATAAAGCCCGTAAGGATGATGAGAGGCATCGAAAGGCCGTCAACAGCAACAGACCAGTTCAGCCCAAGCTGAGGAATCCAACTATAGCGCTCCGTCATCTGAAGCCCAGGGGTGGCAAGGTCGTAGTGCTGCCAAAACGCCCAGACGGTCAGTGCAAAATCTATAAACCCAACGGCAAGGGCATACCAACGAAGCGTTTTGCCGTTTTGATCAGGAATAATAGGAACAAATAGCGCGGCGATCGCCGGAATTGCAATCAGCGCAGTTAGCCAAGGAAAGTGATCCACTATTACCAAACCCCCACGGGGCGAAAGTCTAAGAAACGGTTAATATTTAACAATTCTCAACAATTGCAGACGTATGCTGCGGTTGCTGCTGCAATGAGTGCCCTCGACAAAATCGCTGTATTCTTTAGAGATTGTGACTGAGAGGGCGCTGTACAGCTCCTTGCGGTAGGAATATATGCTTAATATACCCTGGTAACGAATTGTTAAGCACAACGGCAACTATAAAAATATTCACTAGTTTTGTTGATTTTCGTAGATAAATGTATGGGGGAGATTTTTAGTGGCTGTAGAGCGGTCGAGATTCTCAGAGCTTGTTAGGATCTGGGTATTGTATGTGTCCAAGCCATTGTCAAATAAACTCCAACTTTGACCCTCACCCCCAGCCCCTCTCCCAGAACGGGAGAGGGGAGCCGGATCTTGTCCCCCTTCTCCCGCCCTGGGAGAAGGGGGTAGGGGATGAGGGCGTGCAAAGCGCATGGCTTCTGAGCAATTCTCTATTTAATTCACGATCCTAAGCGCTGTTGTAATGCCTGCAAAAACCCTTGATTTATTAGATTGGCCTCGACTGACCCAGCATTTATCAACTTTTACAATGACCAAGCTGGGCAGTCTGATTACACAGCAGCTCACGCCAGCCCAGTCTTTAATAGAAAGCCAACGCCTGCTTCGGCAAACGCAAGAGGTGGTTGAGCTAGAGTCCCGCACGGGAAGCTTAAGCTTTGACGGCGTTCAGGATATCAGCGCAGCGTTAGAGCGGGCAGGCCAGCGCGGTATTTTGAGCGGCATGGAGCTTTTGAGCATTGCCACTACCCTATCGGCAGCGCGACAGCTTCGTCGCATCGTAGATCGATTTCCAGAGCTGATTTCTATTAACGAACTGGTATCTGCTCTGCGAACCTTCCCTGAGCTAGAGAAGGAGATTCATCACTGCCTTGATGATCAGGGCGATGTGGAAGATCGCGCCAGTGAAAAAATTGCCGATATCCGCGATCGCAGCCGTCACGGTCGCCAGCAGGTGCAGAAAATTCTACAAAGTATTTTGCAGCGCAAGGCGAGTGCCCTTCAGGAAATTTTGATTACCCAACGCTCCGACCGATTTGTGGTGCCCGTAAAGGCGGCTCAAAAGGACGCGATTCCTGGGATTGTCCATGACTCTTCTGCCAGTGGCGTGACTTTATATATAGAACCGCAGTCTACGGTAAGCCTCAATAACCAACTGCGGCAGCTTATGCGCCAAGAGCAGGTTGAGTCTGAGCGGATTCGGCAGGCGTTGACCGAGAAGGTTGCGGCGGTGCTGCCGGAACTGGAGCTGCTGCTAGATATTGTGACCCAGCTTGACTTAGCGGTTGCCCGTGCGCGCTACAGCCTGTGGATCAACGGCAACCCGCCCATCTTTATTGACCGCACCCATCAGCCTATTGTTCTGCGGCGGCTTTACCACCCTTTGCTGCTGTGGCAGCAGAAACATGAGCAGGGCGCGGATGTGGTACCCATTGACGTGGTCATTCGCCCCGAAACCATTGTTGTTGCCATCACCGGCCCTAATACGGGCGGCAAAACCGTGACCCTCAAAAATTTGGGGTTAGCGGTGCTGATGGCAAAGGCGGGGCTATTTGTGCCTGCCCAAGAACCCGTAGAGCTGCCCTGGTTCGATCAGGTCTTGGCAGACATTGGGGATGAACAGTCGCTTCAGCAAAACCTCTCTACCTTCTCAGGCCATATTCGCCGAATCCAGGCCATGGTTGAAACGCTCACCTCTAGCTCTCTGGTGCTGCTCGATGAAGTAGGTGCCGGAACCGACCCGTCTGAGGGGACGGCACTGGCGATCGCCCTCCTGCGCTACCTTGCCGACCACGCCCAGCTCACCATTGCCACCACCCACTTTGGAGAACTCAAAACTCTCAAATATCAAGACCCCCGCTTTGAAAACGCCTCTGTCGAGTTTAATGACGAAACTTTGGCACCCACTTATCGTCTGCTGTGGGGCATCCCAGGGCGGTCTAATGCCTTGGCGATCGCCCAGCGGTTGGGGCTACGGGTTGAAATTGTCGAAGCTGCACAAGCCTCTATTCACCACGACAATAGTGACTTAAGTGAAGTGATTGCTGACCTTGAGCAACAGCGCCGCACCCAAGAAGAAAAAAACAAGGCCGCAGGCCACCTGCTCAAACATGCAGAATCGCTCCATCGAGAGCTAGAGCGCAAGACATCTGAGCTAAAGGCGCGAGAACGCGACCTTAAGCAGCAGCAAGAGGCTGATGTACAGGTGGCAATTCAGTCTGCCAAAGCAGAAATCGCCCAGGTTATTCGCACCCTTCAGCGTGGGCCTCAAACGGCTCAAGCTGCGCAGCAGGCCACCCAAATGCTCGAAGGGGTTGCGGGTCATGCACTCCCCTCTGCTGCCAAAAAACCTGCGGTACCCAAAGGGTTTATGCCCAAGGTGGGCGATCGCCTGCGCATCCCTAAGCTGGGCAGTACGGCGGACGTGATTTCCCCTGTAACTGAGGAGGGTGAGCTGACGGTGCGCATGGGTTTAATGAAGCTGACGGTACAGCTTGCGGAGGTGGAGTCTTTATCCGGCGAAAAAACGGAGCCAATTGCAAAGGTGAAGCCTGCGCCGCCTGCACCAGAGCCACCCCCTGTGCAGATGCGAACCTCCCAAAATACGGTAGATATTCGGGGACAGCGGGTGGCAGATGCGGAAGGGATTTTAGAAAATGCGATCGCCGCTGCCCAAGGACCACTTTGGGTTATTCACGGTCATGGGACGGGTAAGCTCCGACAAGGGGTTCAGACTTTTTTAACGAGTCATCCGAGGGTGGAGCGGTTTGAGTTT
>JBGSVR010000430.1:0-2404 GCA_041752855.1 Thermosynechococcaceae cyanobacterium | reverse complement strand
CGTGCGACCCTTTTGGGGAAATAGCCCCGCAGGTCGAAACTGTAAAAACACAACAATGAGCGCAAACACCACCACTTTTGCCATGCTCGCCGTTGCAAAAAACTCGACCACCGAAGTCATGAAGGGACTGCCAGAAAACAGTGGCCCAAAGGCATTAGAGCCAATTACATAGCTGAGAATACCGATTGCACCCGCTGCCATAATGCTGCCTACTAGTTTGCCAACCCCGCCAATCACCACCACCATAAAGGTATCGACGATGTAGGCTTGACCTGTGTTGGAGCTGACCGAACCTAGCAGCGCAACCGCAACGCCTGCAACCCCTGCAAGCCCAGAGCCAATCGCAAAGGTAATGGCGTCTACCTTCTGGGTGGGGATGCCTAAGCAAGCGCTCATGCCTCGGTTTTGAGTAACCGAGCGGATGCGCAGACCCCAGACTGTTTTATTGAGAAACCAGTAAATGCCCAATAAGCAAATAATCGTCAGCGCAATAATAAACAGACGGGTATAAGGGAGTGTAGAGGTTCCGAGCGATAGACCGCCCCGCAGCCATTTAGGAGCCGTTACGTCAACCCCCTGGGTGCCAAACCAAGGCTTTGTGACGACGAGTTTGAAGGCATCACCCGCAATTTTGGACGCGAAGAAGGCGATCGCCGCCGAGAGTGGTAGCAATAGACTAATCGCCCAAAACTGAATGCGCTCATAGTCGGCACGGCGGGAAATGATGGCGATCGCGCCAAAAAATAGGGCACAAAATAGCCCCACCCCAATCACAAACTGACCGCTCACGCTGCGGATAAACTGCTGCAAAATTAAGCTTACGCCCCACGTTGCCAATAAGGTCTCTAGTGGCCTGCCGTAGAGAAAACGAATAACCGTGCGCTCTAGCAACACCCCCACTAGGGCTGTCACAATAAATGCCGCGATCAGCGCAAACAGAATATAAAAGTCAGACCAAGGTGAACCCAAGCCTTTAAATACGTTTTGAACCACAAACGTAGTGTAGGCACCCAACATAATCAGCTCACCGTGAGCCATGTTAATCACGCCCATTAGCCCAAACACAATGGCTAATCCTAAGGCTGCTAGTAGTAAAACGGCACCAATACTAATGCCGTTGAACAGACCCTCCAGCAAATTTGCCAGCAATTGCCTTCTCCCTTATTTGGTCAGCACAATATAATCCAATGATTTTGAATCTTGAGCCACAGAAAAGCTGTAGCCCAAGATTCAAAATAGAACTTATCTATGAGATTTTGTACTTGCCGCCCTTTTTAGGATCTGACCAGTCGCAGCCAAAACCCTTGGTATCTGTCACAAACTGATTCCAAGGCAGAGGCTTAACAGCCGCTTTAGATTCAGAGACAATCTTGAAGAGTCCATCTTCACCTACTTCTCCAATTCGCACGAATTTAGAAAGGTGATGGCTGTTCTCCATGGTGATCTTGCCCTGAGGAGCCTCAAAGGTTTGACCCAGCGCTGCTGCTCGTACCTTTTCAAGGTCGTCAGCGGTCTTTGCCTTCTCTACAGACTGCTTCCAGAGGTAAACAGCGTTGTAGGCGCACTCCATTGGGTCATTGACGACGCGCTCTGCCCCATATTTTTTCTTAAATGCCTCGACAAACTTGACGCTGGCAGGCGTTGTGACGGTTTGGAAATAGTTCCAAGCGGCAAAGTGCCCCTTGAGGTATTCCACCCCAATCGCCTTTACTTCTTCTTCAGCAATACTTACAGACATGGAAGGATACTTGTCTGGTCCCATCCCTGCACCCTGAAGCTGCTTAAAGAACGCCACGTTACTGTCGCCATTGAGGGAGTTGTAAATGACCCCACCATCGGGCATTGCAGCTTTGAGCTTAGAAATAATAGCGGTTACTTCAGTACCGCCTAGGGGAATGTAGTCTTCACCCACAACCTTGCCGCCCTTTGCCGCTAACTGCGCCTTAATGATGGTGTTAGCGGTACGAGGGAACACATAGTCTGAACCAATCAAGAAGAAGGGTTTGCCTTTGTATTTTTCGAGCAGCCAATCGACGGAAGGCTCGATCTGCTGGTTGGGTGCAGCTCCGGTATAGAACACGTTTTTAGAGCATTCTTGACCTTCATACTGCACGGGGTACCAGAGCATGTGGTTTTTAGATTCAAAGACGGGCAGTACGGCCTTGCGACTCGCCGAAGTCCAGCAGCCAAAGACGGTGACGACCTTATCTTGGTCGATCAATTTTTTGGCTTTCTCGGCAAAGGTGGGCCAGTCAGAGTTGCCGTCCTGACTGCCTGACACAAGTATCTACAAAGCTTACGAGAGCGAGGTTTGAGGACGACAAAGGATAGGGATTCATGAGACGCTTAAGTGACCAAACAAGAGCAAAAACCCATGAATGACCCTACCCACCTGTATCGTCAG
>JBGSVR010000429.1:0-4763 GCA_041752855.1 Thermosynechococcaceae cyanobacterium | reverse complement strand
TCAGGTCGTTTAATCGGATTTGTTTTGTCAGCAGCACTGGTATGCTCAAGCCTCGTTTCCTGCGGAATGTATTCGCAGTCTAATACTTGGTGGAATAAAATTATGAGCTACCACCACCCCAAAATTTCTCAGATTCTCAATGCCAGCAGCCACCCTATTTTAATTACAGATGCCTACGGATATAATCCTGCTAACGTTGTGTCCTTGAGCTATTTGCTGAAGGATACGGTTAAGCTAATGCTAGTCAGAGAAGTAGGGGTTTCTAAAGAGATTCCAATCCTCACAAATTTAGAGAAACCCATCTATCTTCTCAATTTGCCAGACTTCTTTAGAAATGGATTTGAAGCAAAGTACGGGGGTAAATTTCAGCTCGTGGTTGGAGAACTTTGGATGTGGAAACGTCCTTAGCAAAATGCTGAACTAAGACGCTGTCTGAAGCTGCCGATTAAGCACCCTCAGAATAATTAAGCAAATCGGAATACTGCCCATTAGCATGAGCCAATAGCCATTGGCTAAATTTGTAGGCTGATCCATCGCTGCGCCACCCAATGATGGTCCAATCAGATAGCCAATCGCCCAACATTGAGAATTGAGCGAGAGATAGACTCCGCGCAAAGACTCCGGCGCAAGCGATACCACTAGGGCAGAAGCAATAGGGGTATAGCTCGCCATTGCGATCGCCATCACCCCCAGTGCCAACACAGCCCAAAGTAGCCCACCTGCTGGGGCAACCCCACACACCCAAATTAGCCCAAAGCCGATCCCCCAAAAGACCGTTGATAGCATTAACCCTTGAGCATAGGAGAACGGCTTTAACCACCGTGCAATGGGGAGCTGAAGCAAAATGGCTAACCCCAAATGCCATGCAAATAAAGTGCTGATGTTCAGCTCACTAAACCCAAGCCCTTGACGGGCAAAGTTTTTGAAGTACAGAGGCAGAGTGCTATTAATTTGAGAGAGGTAGGTGGTGATTAAAATATTGACGACGATGTAAGTTAAGAAACGGCGATCGCTTAGCGCAATCTTCCAGCCTTTGAGTCCGGCGTGCTGCTGTAAATTGGGCTGAATCGTCTCGGTAATAAAAATGTAGAGGATGCCAAAAAAGAGGAGAAAAGACAGCCCATCGGCAACCAGTAAAGCACGATAGGCTTGCGCCAAGGTAATTAAAATGCCGCCCAAAACCACCCCTAACCCTAGCCCAATGCTGTCGGCGAGTCGGGTGATGGCATAGGCTTCTCCGCGCTGTTCTGGGGGGCTAAGGTCTGCAACCATGGCTTCAGTGGCAGGCCAATACAGACCGACCCCAAAGCCCATGAGCAGGTTGCCCAGCACCAACCCAGTCAGGCCATTGGCAAACGCCAGAGCAAAAGAACCTAGTGCAGACACAAGCATTGCGACGAGCAAAATGCGCCGCCGCCCCCAGGCGGGTGAATCAATGAGGGAGCCACCCCAAAAGCGACCGAACATGCCTGAAATTGAGGAACTGCCTAAGGCCGCCCCTACCGCAGTGGCAGATAGCCCTACTTCATTGACAAAGAAAATGGGTAAATAAAATAGCGTAAAACCTGTCCCGATCTGCGAGAGCAGTCGCCCTGCCGCTAAAATCCAGATGGTACGGTTTAAGTTGGGAAGCCAGCGCAGCCAGTTCAAAAGGCGTGTCTCCTAAAAATGCACGAGCGTAATGCCCAAGACTATGATTTCGCTACGCTAACGTTTAGCCCCCAAGGACTTTGATATGCGATCGCTGCTTATTACCGATCTCGACAATACGTTAGTAGGAGATCTAGCGGCGTTAAATCGACTGAATGACCGATTTATTGAGGCCAGACAGCAACAGGAGATTATATTAGTCTACTCAACGGGGCGATCGCTCACGTCCTATCGCCAGCTTTGCTCCACCGTTTCTCTATTGCCACCGGACATGCTGATAACGGCTGTAGGGACAGAAATTTATGAAGGGAATGGTGCCCATCTCAATACCCAATGGTCTAACCAGCTCATCCAAAACTGGGATCGAACCTTAGTACAAGAAATTGCGGGGCAGTTTATGGCTCTTGAACCCCAGCCTGATCCAGAACAGCGCCCGTTTAAGGTGAGCTACTTTTTGGATGCGGCGATCGCCCCCCCCATTATCGCCGAACTTTCTGATGCGCTGCAATCGCAGGGTTTATGCTGTCAGCTTATCTATAGCGGCGGCAAAGATCTCGACATTTTGCCCCAGAATGCAGACAAAGGTAAAGCCATGCAGTTTGTGCAGGCTCAATTTGAGATTAGCGACACGCACACCATTGCCTGTGGAGATTCTGGTAACGACATTGCGCTCTTTGGGCAAAACCGAGGCATTATTGTGGGCAACGCTCAGCCTGAACTCCTGAATTGGCACCACCAAAACCCTGCACCTCATCACTACTTAGCTACAGCACATTTTGCGGCTGGCATTTTGGAGGGGTTAGCGCATTTTTGTACGTTCAACAAAGCGTTTTAGTAAATACGGCACTCGCTTCAGCTACAAAATCAGCCCTTCCATTGCAGCACCCACCACTCGATGATCTGCATCTTGCCGAAGCTGAACCAACGCCGCCTTTGCCGCAGGCAGGTCAAAGTGCTTTAGAGCATGAGCGACCTGTACTCGAATATATTCTGGTGTTGCATTGCTTAAGGCGAGCAGTTTCTCTAGCGCCACCCCATGCAGCCGCGACGCGTGCAGCGCACCTAGGGCATTGATCGAGGCTTCTTGTACCGCAATATCCTTTCCGGTTAGCCCCAATTCACAAACCTCAAGCACTTCTTCGGGGCAGTCCATTTCAACTAGCGCAGGCAAAATGCTGCGGCGTACCAGCCAATGGTCATCTTGAAAAAAGGTCTGCACTAAATGAGAAGCAGATACGGTGCCAAATAGAGATAAAGAATTCGCTGCCTCTGCCCGTACATTGGGCGTGTTGTCAAATCGAATGATTTGCAATAGTGCCGCAAAAGATTCGGACGTTTGATGGCGGCCTAACTCCCGTGCGACAAAGCTTCGCACCAAAAACTCTGGATCGTTGATGTGTTTCGTCAGCACCGCAACCGCTGCTTCACTGGGATGATCTTTGAGGGCAGAAATCGCCTTCAGTCGGTACTGAAAATCTGAATTTTGCAGTTCGGACTCGATTTGATTGAGATCCATAGAGACAAATCGTAAACACTTTCTTCACTCTAGAGTAGATCTAGACGCAGACCAATGGCAGAATAAACGCTATTGCCACAGCTCCATCCGCCAAAAATTGCCCATGACTAAGCCGCCACTGAGCGACAAAGTTTTAGAACTGATTCAAAAAGCACGGATTGTCAGCTTTGCTACTTGGCAAGATACGCATCCGGTCGCTGCGATTCAGGTTTTCCAGGCAGCAGATGATGAATCACGCTATCTCACCGATGAAGATTTAGCGCGGGTTCAGCATCTTGCCCCGACAACGATGGCATTTAGCCCCATTGTGCAGACCTTACGCGATCGCGTTTCTGAAATCGTAGACGAAGCCAGAGCAGAGGTGTTGGCAGCGTTCCCCAACATTATTCAACCTGGCGGTGGACTTTACCCCGCAGCACGAGCGGATGCCTGCTGGCGAGATTTCTGGCATTTTCTGCGCTGTATAACCTACGGCATTGCAGGGCACCACACAGACTACACCAGCACTGAGGGATTGGGCTACATGGAGCAGCTCTATCAAGAATTACAGGTACCCCTAGACGCAATGGTGGTGGGGCTAGAGGGCATTAAAGCGGCTAGTCTAAAGCGAATTAGCTCTCAGCAGCAGGCTGAGTTAGAACCCTATTTTGAGCATCTTATCTTTGCGTTAAGGAATTTTTAAAGAAAATCCATGCCAGAGTAATGCGTTACATTTTGATTTCAAAGTAGCCCATCCATCAACACCATCACCTGAATGGCTTCCTCAGAAAGCGTCAAGGGTTCTATCCCTTCAATCTGCCGCTCCAAAATCCCTTTGAGCGCAATCAGTTTTAAACTATTTTCTGCCAGGGTTTGCGCTACAGGCTCAGCCGCCTTGAGATAGCCGATCGCCCCAATATCCGCCAACGCCGCCCGTCGGAGCTGAAGCTTGTCACCTGCTAATGCCGTAATCAGGCGATCGCCATACCCTATATCCTCTGTCAACTGATACATTGCCCGTGCCGCTGCATACTGCACCAACTCTGTCGGATGCGCCAAAAACGGTTCAACTATGGGTACTGCCTCTGTTGCCCTCAGCGCCCCCAATGCCTCTAATACCGCATCATAGGGCTGTGCCAAATGCGGACAATTTGGAATTGGCAGCGCCGCCGCAACGCCGCCCTCCAGCAGCGCGATCAGATTGGGAATGCAGATGCGATCGCCCAACGCACCCAAAGACTGTGCCGCCGCCTCCCGCACATAGTAGTCAGCGCAATTCAAACACTCCATTAGCGCAGGCACCGCCCGATCGTCACCCAACTTGCCCAACGCCCGTGCCGAATTGCGTCGTAAAGGGTAGCCCCCTTCCGGTGTGCGATCGGACTCATCTGAGAGGGTTGCAACCAGTGCATCCACCGCCGCTGGCGTGCGCACCCGAAAACGCCCGAGCCACCAAGCGGCGTAATAGCGATCGCCATAGTCAGAGCCGGAGAGATTGGCGATCGCCTGCTCAATGGTGAGGGGCTGATCTGAATGGGGTGGGATGGGTGACGGATCTAAGTCTTCTAGCGAGTTGGGGGGCTGCATCGGTTTAGCGCAATGAATCTCAAAAAATAGT
>JBGSVR010000428.1:0-3614 GCA_041752855.1 Thermosynechococcaceae cyanobacterium | reverse complement strand
CGTAGACTTTTGGTTCGTTTACCCAATCCATCGCCCGAAGGTGGCTTGCTGCTGTTATGGCTGTCTTTGGCTTTCTGGTGCTCTATGTTTTCGAGACGTGACTCAAGCTCACTGAGCTTGATTAATAATCTTTCCACCAGTTCAATGACAGCGCTTTCCCCTTACGCATATATCGATTGGATATCTGCGCGGCTTAGTTTGAGCTTGGGCGCTGGATTGGTCAATGATGGAGCCTCTCTAATAAGGCAGCAGTTACAAAACCGTTATAGTTTCTATGTCAAAAAAGATCTTCTCATAGGAACATGCTACGCCAATTCGATACACCGTAATTCCTTACTGAGTAGTTACGCTTTCTTAGTCAATTACGGTTCGAGTATCTACAATACTGCCATCACGCAAAACAGTACTATCGAAGATGGCACCTTCCAATCCGGGACGTCCCTTACATCCCCTCATGTTGGCGTTGCTCAGGTCAACCCCCAACATATCAGCACCGCTCAAATTGGCACCGCTCAAGTTGGCACCGCTCAAGTTAGCTCCACTCAAAGCAGCCCATTGGGTCAAGTTGGCTCCGCTTAAGTTGGCTCCACTCAGGTTAGCTTCTCGCCAATCAACACCGCTTAAGTTGGCATCACTTAAGTCAATCTCCCTCAAATCAGCCCTTCTCAAATTAGTTTGACTCAAATCAACCCCACTGAAATTTCTTTCGCCAGCAGTATATTGTTCGAGCAATTCTTCAGCAGTCATAACATCTCTCCTGCATCAATTTACGAAATCAACAATACTGCACTCACCTTCTGGGACACGCCCATCCATTTTAGATTCTCAACAAAATAGACAAAATTGAAGCACTGGATAAATTTATGGCCTTAGTTGTTTTGGCTTAGCAGATGAGCATTCAGTGGCTCTGCGCCTAACGTTAAGTAAGCCGCTTGGGCGGCAGCTTTTTCGGCAGCTTTACGAGAAGACCCCGTACCCACGCCACAGCATTTATCCTGAATCCAAACCTCGGCGCTAAAACGCAGAAGAGGCGAAGCGGGTGCAGCTTCTTCTGTGACGCGATACTCTGGCAGCAAATGAAAATGGCCTTGAGTCCACTGCTGAAGGGCAGCTTTATAGTTTTGATAGGTGGGGTCTAGGCGTACCTGCTCTGCCCGCTGCTCTAGCTCTGGCTTTAGCCAAGGTTCAATGAGCGTAAAGTTATGAGTGCTGAGGTAAAGCGCCCCAATCACGGCCTCTAAAGTATTGGCAAGCCGTGAGGTTTCGCCCTTAAGATCGCGGGCGGCACTGGGGGCAACCAGCAAAAACCGCTCTAGCCCAAAGGCATAGGCAATATCTGAAAGAATGCGATCGCTCACCAGTACAGAGCGCACCGCCGTCCATTGCCCCACGGTATCGCTGGGGTCATGTACCCACAAATGCTGTGCCACAAATAGGCGCAATACTGCATCACCTAAAAACTCAAGCTGCTCATAGTTGTCTGTGGCGCAAAAGCTAACGTGGGTGAGGGCTAAATCTAAAAGCGACCACTGCACGGCAGCAGTACTCGGCAGCCCTAGGCAGTCTACCAACTTTTCTAGCTGTTTTTTTCGCCCTGGTAAAAGTGCTGCCATAGAAAGAGTTTATTTTGTAAGGAAAGAGCCGGACATAAGCCGGGTTCTGTTCTCTCTACGCCGAGGCGCAAAGAGGGCAGTTATCTATCTGGGACGTTTGTTACCAAACGCCTCAAGCGGCTCATCAACGGGACAGGGAAAAGACCAACCTTTGCCCCACTGCCTTGCTTCCAACCGGGGTTTACCGAGCCAGCACCTCTCGATGCTGCTGGTGCGCTCTTACCGCACCTTTGCACCCTTACCAGTTTTGAGAACTGCACGCAGTGCCCAAAACTTCGGCGGTATGTTTCTGTGGCACTCTCCTCACGGTCGCCCGCACTGGGCGTTACCCAGCAAGTCTGGTCTTTGGGAAGCCCGGACTTTCCTCAACATAATGACATGCCGTCACTACACCGCAACCGCCTCGCCTGCTCTTTCCCTTTCTCAGTGTAAGGGCTGAAGCTCTTTCCTTTTTGCTTTACAAAAAAAGGGCTGCAAATTGATTGCAACCCTTTTCTAATTCAAACTTGGCTCAACTACTTCTTTTTTTTGCCCGTGCTTTTTTGCTCAGAAGGCTTTTCTTCAGCCGCTGCCGCTGGAGCAGCTAGCCCTGCGGTGGCTGCAACTTCATCTGCCAAGTTAGAGACAGGCTTATCAATGCCTTCACCCAGCACAAATCGGCTAAAGCGACGCACCTGAATGTTTTCGCCCAGCTTGGAGATGCTTTGCTTAATCAGCTCTTCAACCGTAATGCTTTGGTCTTTAATGTAGGGCTGGTTGAGTAGGCACAGCTCTTGCATTACCTTGTCTACTTTGCCTTGCACAATTTTTTCTTTCACCCCTTCAGGCTTACCCTTAAGCGTGTCAGATTCGAGGGCGATCGCCTTTTCACGGGCAACAAAATCAGCCGGAATTTCACCGACGTGAACATAGGAAATATTCGGACAAGCCGCAATCTGCTTGGATATATCCTGAACTAGCGCCTTAAATTCTTCGTTACGAGCCACGAAGTCGGTTTCGCAGTTGACTTCAACCAGTACACCAATCTGCCCGCCAAAGTGGATATAGCTACCCACTAAGCCTTCAGCGGCAACTCGACCGGATTTTTTACCCGCAGAGGCCAACCCCTTTTTACGGAGGTAGTCTACCGCCTGTTCTATGTCGCCGTCAGTTTCCTGAAGCGCCTTTTTGCAATCCATCATCCCTGCGCCGGTTTTCTCGCGCAGTTCTTTCACATCTTTTGCTGAAATCTCTGCCATGATGCTGCCTCAGATGTTCTCTAATGTCAAAATACGCTATGGATTCAAGAGTAATGTGTTGCGGTTAAAACGCGCAGCACAAAAGATTTATGCATCCCATTTATAAGCCTACACAGTTTTTAGATGGGGCTTAGCCTTAAATTCTAGGGTGCGATAGGCTTGTCGCACCCTAAAACACGAGTTTTACTCTTCTGAATCGCCAGTGGCTTCGGTGCCGTCGTAGGCTACATCATCTTCGTATACTGTATCGTCTTCGTCGTAGTCGAAGTCTGCGCCACCTTCCACTTCGCCATGTCGCCCTTCGTAAATGGCATCTGCCAATTTACCCACGATGAGCTTAATGGAGCGGATTGCATCGTCGTTTGCAGGGATGGGGATGTCTACCCAATCTGGGTCGCAGTTGGTGTCGAGCAGCGACACGATGGGCAGACCCAGCTTTTGGCATTCCTGCACGGCGTTATATTCGCGGCGCACGTCCACCATAATCACCACATCCGGCAGCTTGCTCATTTGTTTAAGGCCACCGAGATACTTTTCTAGCTTTTCTAGCTCACGACGGAGTTTAGAGGCTTCTTGCTTAGGCAATAGCTCAAAAATACCGCTGTCGTGTCGTCGCTCTAGATCTTTGAGGCGATCGATTCGGGTTTTGATGGTGGTCCAGTTGGTGAGCATTCCGCCCAGCCAGCGCTGGTTGACGTAGTAGCTACCGCAGCGGGCGGCTTCTTGAGCGACAATGCCAGCGGCTTGGCGCTTGGTACCCACA
>JBGSVR010000427.1:0-6163 GCA_041752855.1 Thermosynechococcaceae cyanobacterium | reverse complement strand
CTCCAAATCGACAAAACTGCACCCATCAGCCTCATGCGCCAAGTCCAAATCGTGGCTGGCACTTTAATGCTCACTGGCACGATTTTAGGGGCGTTGGTTTCCCCTTGGTTTTTGTTGCTAAGTGGGTTTGTAGGAGCAGGGCTAATCTTTGCAGGCGTAACGGATACCTGTGCCATGGCGATGCTGCTGGCAAAACTTCCCTACAATCAGCGGAGTCAACGCTAATGCAGTGGATTGTGGGCTTACTGCTGGCTGGCGGAATTGGTCTGAGTTTAGGGCTGATGGGCGGCGGCGGTTCAGTGTTGGCGCTGCCCGTGTTGGTATACGTCATGGGGGTGGCACCAAAGTCGGCGATCGCCATGACCTTGGTGATTGTCGGCACCGTCAGCCTACTAGGGTTAATTCCCCACTGGCGAGCAGGCAACATCAACTTTAAGACAGCGCTGTTGTTTGGCCCTGCCACCATGATTGGCACCTTCTCTGGCTCCAAAATTGCGACACTTCCTTGGATCACGGGCACGTTTCAAATGATACTTTTTGCAGTCGCCATGCTGATGGTGGCTGCCTTTATGATCTACCGCAGCACAAAGTCCATTTCTCTGGATGAGCCTCTGGCGTTGTATCCGAAGCCGATTTGTAAATACTGTTGGCTATGGCTCTTAAGTGAAGGGCTGGTTGTTGGGGTCTTAACTGGACTAGTCGGGGTTGGCGGCGGTTTTGCAATTGTTCCAGCCTTGGTGCTGCTGGCAAACGTGCCCATGAAGCAGGCGATCGGCACTTCGCTTTTAATCATTATTGCAAACTCGATCGCGGGTTTTTTGGGCTATCTCGGTCATGTTGACCTCGATTGGCATCTGATGATTTCGTTTATTTTTGCGGCAAGTGTCGGTACCCTTCCAGGGGCATATCTGGCGCGATTTGTCCCCGCGCAGCAGCTGCAAAAAATCTTTGGCTATTTCCTCTTAGCCGTTGCAACATTTGTGCTGGTGCAAAACCATGACAGCTTCCGAATCGCCCAGCCTGAAGAAGCTCCTGGTTCCTATGCGTCCGCCCACAATCGGCGTTTAGGATCGGTACGGGGGAATAACTCGGCTAGGATTACCGGATAGAGATGTCGATAAGCTGACTGGCGTATTAGAGATTGGGCAGATTGATCAGTAGATTCCAGGAATTAGTTTTTTGGTTTTTGCTTGATAAGCACCATAGCCAGGGAATTTATTCCTGAGCCATAACTCTTCTTTCCTAGCCTTGAAGTCAAAAAATGCTAAAAAGACTATTGCGCCAACTAAGTGCAGTAAACTCCACTGCCAGCAACCATAGGCGATCGCCAAAAAAATCACCCCGCTGTAAATCGGGTGTCTAACGACGCCATACACCCCTTCAGTTACCAACTCTCCATCATCCTTGGGGTGGGGTAAAGGCGTAAGATTTTTGCCTAACTTTAGGATGCCTGAACCCAAAAACAAGACTGCCATCAGACCGAATAGTCCAGTCAAGCCCCAGCCCACATATTGCCAGATCGGAGAAAAATTGTCTGGATCAATCGCTGGATAGATGGGCAGCAAGGCAAATGCAAGAAAGAGAATGATTTGACCCATAACCCAATACTCACCCCTTTCACCTCGCCACCATTGGGCTGAGAATCCAAATTCCTTAAGCTGATTCATATTCTATGCTCCACTATCCAATATAGATAATGCCTACCGTCACTAAGCTGATAAATACGGCTAGGCGTTGAGGTCGCAAAACCTTGTTTCGAGACTGCTAATAATTATTTGCGCCTCTTATATTAGACCCACCAGGGCATTTCTCCGGTGCGCGGATCGGTGGTCGTCCAAGGCGAAATCAGTATGCTGTTATCAACGACTTCAACTTGGACAATTTTGAGCGGCAGGGGAGCAGGGCCGCGAACCACTGTTCCATCGGGAGCATAACGGGAGCCATGACAGGGACATTGAAACTCTTGATCCATCGGGTTCCAGGGAAAGGTACAGCCCAGGTGAGTGCAGTTATCCACAATTCCAATGCTGTCTAGCGTGTTATCGTCTTTGACGATCAAATAGGTAGGCTCTCCAGCTAGACCTGCAACCAAGGCACGGCTTCCGCGCTGTTCTGCCAAGATTTGAGTGGCTGGGATTTTATTGCCTAGAATATCTTTTGCCAAAATAGCGCCTCCTGCGCCAGCCGCTTCAGTGGGAGGAATGAAGAATTTACCCACAGGATAGAGCGCCGCACCCGCAGTCGCAGCAATTGTCGCTCCGGTTAGAAAGTTGAGGAGCTGTCGCCGTGATAGGGAGGGAGCTTCGAGTGGGAGGCTAGAGTCCATGATGAATCTCCGTAAGGTATTGATGCATGAAGCTTTTTTGAAGCGTTCTTAAACTTGCTCGTTGGGCTGGTTAGTGTGAATTCCAAGGATTTGATACAGTCCACACAACCCAACCGTAGCAGTCACCAGCAGCACACTTCCGGCAATGACGAACCCTATGCCTAGGGGGGAACCGCTGTAGAGGAACAGTCCTAGATAAAACAATCCAGACGACAACAACAGGCGGATCACGCGATCAAGGGAGCCAACATTCGTTTCCATAGCAGTAATCTCTAATTTGGGGCGGATTCCAATATCCTTTTGCAAAACCTGAGTCTTGTTAGGGACGAAACAATGCGCTATGCATTGAAATCCTTTTTTGTAACCTTACCTTAGTATTATAACCAATTAGTTATAAAGTGTTAAAGTCGGCTCAGAATCACCAATCACCTTAGAGGTAAGCACGATGAGTTTTGACGCTTTTGCTCCACTCACGCCCTATCTTGGCTTTTTTCACCCCATGCTCATGTGGGTTTTGTTGGTAGTCGCGCTCTATGCCCTATATCTTGGGATGCAAGTTAGAAAAACAAGGCTGGCGGAGGGCGATCGCAAGAAGGAGTTAGTAAAAGGTCGGTTTGCAATTCGCCATCACCAAATGGGGTCTGTCCTGTTGGGGCTGATGGTGATGGGGGCGATCGGAGGAATCGTCGTGACGTATATCAATAACGGCAAGATTATGATTGGCCCCCATTTATTTGCAGGCTTAGGAATGGTGGGCTTAATTGCTGCTTCTGCGTCGCTGGTGCCCTTTATGCAGAAGCATGACTGGGTGCGTAGTATTCACGTTTCTCTAAACGTAGTTTTGATGGGGTTGTTTGGCTGGCAAGCCCTTACGGGGGTTCAAATTGTCCAAAAAATGTTGAGCAATATGGCGGAGAAGGCAGTAGGATAAGCGGTATTTACCCTTTCGGTTATTTACCATCATCATGATTTGGCGATCGCCTCTCCCGCCGCTTGCCACCCCGCAAAACTAGGCGGGAACCCCTGTACATTGTCGTAGTTAAACAAATGCAACGTCATTACGCCCATCGCTGATCGATAGCCCGTGGAACAATACAGCACCACGGGGCGATCAGTTGGAATTTTACTTAAATTGCGCGCCAACATCTGGAGCGGAATATTGATGGCACCAGGGATATGACCCGACCGATACTCGGATGGCACAGCGTCAGCCACTATTAGTGGCTGACGCTGTGCCATCAGGCTTTTCAAGTCTTCGACCTTGCTGATGGTGTAATAGCCCTTGGGCATTGCCATCAGATACTGATCTACGGCTGATTCCAATTTAGGAAATTCTTTAGGCGCTGACAAAACCTTAGTATCAGTCACTGGGGCTGACAAAGCTAAATTTGCTGCCAGAGCTGGATTTTGACCCATACCCAGCCAAAGAAAAATCCCTAAGGTGAGTCCTAGCAAGATAGTCTGAATTGACGTTTTAAAGATCATAGATTTGTCCCCGTTGGGGGAATCTCCTTGTGAGCAGTGCAAATTCAAGTTCTGTTGGTCGCAGCGACAGATTCAATAACAACCAAGGTGCCGCCTGGTTTGAGGACTTTAGTGACAGCTTCCTAGAAATGAACCGTGCATGAGGAAATCTTAAGCGACTAACTCTGCCATCAATTCAGCCACAGGGAGTATCTTCTGAGCGCGTCCGGCGTTGCTACCCGAAAAAATGAGGCCATTTTCCACATCCCCCCGCGCCGCTTTGTCTAACACCTGCACAATGCAGTAGGTTTTCTGCTCGTCGCGGCATTTACACACATGCAAACAACTTGCTAGACACCGTTTTTCTAGATCAGGTGAATCAGCGATCGCCTTACCTTTTCTACAAACGCATTCCGCAAGACCCGTCCCGACATTCCCACGGGGCTGGAGATAATCACCACATTTTCCGGCTTGGCATGGAGGTAAAATTCTTTGTAGCGAAGTTACATATTCGTTAATGTTTGGGGCTAATATTTAGGGTTACGCTCAGTCAGACTGAGGAAGCAGTAGCGACAGAAAGAAAAACGCTGAACCCTCTCAAAACTGAGCGCCTTAAAAAACAGGTCAGGGCTTTGATCCCTTCTATTCTGTGCTTTTTAAAGCTCCATAGCTATAAAGCGATGATCAGGAATTTAGCCACCATTCCAGCAAAACAGCACGGCACTGTAGGCAAGTAAGTTTTTGAAGTAAGTTCTGAACGTCAGTGAGAGAGGCTAAATCAATCAATCCCGTCACATCAGTAGAAGGGTTTGCTGTGGTGTCTAGGTGAGCGACAAACCCGTACAGTTTCTGATTGGAAAAAGAGCTGTTGATAGCCCAGCCTTCAGCGTTGAGAGGAATCAGTCGAATGATTGAGGCGGCTTCAATCCCTAGCTCTCGCTTCAGGGTTGCGATCGCCCCCTGTTCTGGCGTTTGTCCTGCTGGCACCCGACCGCCTGGAAAATCCAGCGTTACTTGTCCAATACCAGGACGATAGCTGGGGGAGGGGAGCAGGATGCGATCGCCCTGAATCGGCAACACGATGACCGAATCAGCTTTCTCAATCCGCCAATAGTCTAAAATCTGTCCACGATCGTCTTGCAGATGCTCACCGATTAGCGTCATCCAGCGCGAGTGGAGTGCTAAGAAGCGATCGCAGGTTTGCCAAGTTTGTTCAGGGTTAGACTGCATGGGTGAGAATGGCGTTGAATAGATAACCAATGCAGATAATGCCCACCGTCATTAAGCCGATAAATACGGCTAAGAGTTGAGGTCGCAAAACCTTTTTGAGAATCACCATTTCAGGCAGAGATAGTGCAGTGACTGCCATCGTAAAGGCTAAAACCGTCCCCATCGGCATACCCTTGTTAACCAAGGCTTCAGTAATGGGCATAACACCTGCAATATTGGCATAAAGCGGTACGCCCAAAATGACCGCAATCGGGACTGCCAATGGATTGTTCGCACCTGCATATTGGGTAATAAAGTCTGTGGGCACATAACCATGAATGAATGCCCCAATCGCAATTCCCCCCACCACATACAGCCATACAGATTTCACAATTTCGCTCGATTGGAACCGTCCTTGCTCAAATCTTTGGTTCCAAGTTAATGCCACAGGTCTTAGGGTATCTTCATCTGCGGTCGTCATAGTTTGGCGAGATTTTTGCAGTTCCCACACAAAGGGTTCTACCCATTTTTCTAACTTTAGGAGGCCGATGATATAGCCAGAGGCGATCGCCAATCCTACACCAAAGCCAATATAAAGAAGCGTTACCTTTAACCCAAATAATCCCCACAGCAGAATTACGGCAACCTCATTCACCATTGGTGCTGCCATCAGATAGGAAAAAGTCACCCCCAAAGGAACACCAGCTTCTAAGAAACCGATGAATAAAGGCACTGCTGAACAAGAGCAAAACGGCGTGACGATTCCAACCATCGCCGCCAAAACGTTCCCGAAAAAAGTACGCTTTCCTTCGAGCAAAGAGCGGACGCGCTCTGGTTCTAAAAAGCTTTGAAAGGTTCCAACGATGAAGCTAATGACAATCAGTAAGGTGAGAACCTTTGGTATATCATAAAGAAAAAAGTGAAGACTCGACCCCAAATGGGATGAGATGGATAAGCCAAAGAGCCGCGTAACAATCTGGGTCGCCAGCCAATCAAAGAGATAAAACGGATCAAACATGGCTATGCCTATTTAATGCTGTAATAGGGGCTGGATTTGTTCTGTGCTGATGACTTGACCTTTGCTGACCACTTTGCCGTTGATAGCCATTGCGGGTGTAGACATGACACCGCGCTTAGCAATCTCGATGGGGTCAGTAATGTGAA
>JBGSVR010000426.1:0-8695 GCA_041752855.1 Thermosynechococcaceae cyanobacterium | reverse complement strand
TTGCCAGTGATTAAAAAAGGTAAGTCTCAAAATACTTTGCCTGTAATAGCTGCGTAGTTTTTAGAATAGATCGCAGTTATGCCTATCTACTCACCTGGAATTAACAGGTGGGTAATTTTGATTTGTCCAAAGTCGAATCATTGAGCACCAAGATTTTGCGATTGCCCACCTTTACAACCTGGCGATCGCCAGGTGCTAGAGCATCTACAGCACATGCCTTAGTCCAGCCCATAAAACATCCTCATTGGTATGATTCTCCATAAGCATCATACTTTGAACCATAGGCCAGTTTGTCTCAAGCCCTCATTGCGCGGGCTGGGTTGCCAATCAAAATAGACGCTGGTAATGCATCGCGCATAATGGCAGTGGCGATCGCAGATTTTGACCAAGCCCCAATCGTAATACCGGGATGCACCGTAGTATTGGCACCCAGAAACACGCCTTCACCCAGATGCACATTCCCTGTCAGCTTTGCCCCGCAGATATGCACATAGTTTTCAAGCGTACAGTCATGACCGATCATAGATTCAACATTGATAATGCAGTGTCGCCCGATAGTGACATCTGGTTGCGCAATCGTGCCTTCTAAAATCACGGTGCCTTCACCCATGACAACCGACGAATGGATGCAGCTATAGGGATGAACCACCGTCAACCAATCTACAGACGTAAAGCGTTCGGCAATTTTCTGACGCTTAGCATTGTCTCCAATGGCGGTAACGGCACTGACGTCTCCTAACTGGGCAAAATCCTCTAGCCCACCCTTCACCGGAATATTAAATAAGCTGCTGCCCCACTTACTCGCATCATCATCGTAAATGGCAAGGGGATAGATATCGTTTGCCTCTAAAGCAGCTAGTACCGCTTTTGCATGACCACCAGCCCCAATCATGTAGACAGACCGGCTCATTTAATCTCCTAAAAACTTTGAATCAAAGTGCTTTAAACCCAACTCTGACGCATCGTTTTGGACGTCAGAACCTCAAATGCCCCCGTATTCTTGGATTAGAGTCTACTAAAATATATTGAGCTTTAGCATAATATGAAGAAGAAGTTAATCTTTTTTAGCAACGCGGGGAGAAAGGGTTTTCTCATAAAGCGATTCGTGTAGTCCTAAGGTTTGCTGAAGGTCAAAAGCTTTCATGTGCCCTCGCCCTCGTTGCCCCATTATCAGTGCCGCTTGCGGATGGTCTAAGATTTGCCGCATTGCTGCTGTAATACCGTTAATATTCCCGACATCAACAAGTAACCCACTGCCTTGGGCAACCAAATCTTTAGTGCCCCGAATGTTAGTGCCAATGACGGGCACCTCTAGTGCTAGTGACTCCATTACGCTTCTGGGTAAGCCCTCTTGTCGAGACACCAACACTGTGGCAACCGATGCTCTAATGAGCGTGGCAATATCTTGCCGAAGCCCTAAGAAATGGACGCGGCTTTGCACCTGAAGGTCTTGTGTTTGCTGCTGAAGCATTGGCAGCAGTGGCCCACTTCCTGCAAAGGCAAGATGTACATTTGGATGCTTGAGCTTGGCAAAAGCTTGCAAAATATCTAGAGAACGTTTGCGTGGAGATAATTCGGCGATCGCCAAAAATAGCCTATCCCCATCACTCAATCCCATTTGTTGACGGACAGCGGCGATCGCCCCCGCAGATACCTGCTGTGGATCATAACGCGCCAGATCTACGCCAATCCCAGGCATATAGATCACCTGCTGCGGAGGCACAAGACGATAGCGATGGGCAGCAGCTTCATCTTCTCGGTTGATTACAACTAAATAATCTGTCCAGGCTCCGGCAACCTTCTCCATCGTGCCAAACGCCAAATTTTTTAACAGGCTATTGCCCTTATAAAAATGAAAGCCATGAGCCGTATAAATGACCTTGAGAGTTGTCTGAGTTCTCAGTTTGCGCAGGGCGCAGCGCGTCAAAAAAGCCGCCACTGGCGTATGGACATGCACCAGATCGTATTGGCCTTGTTCTACAATTTTTTGAATCTTGGGCAACGCCAATCTAAAGTTCTGTGGACTGAGGGGATTTCGAGACCACTCCACATCCCAAACCTGATCAAATGCCTTAACGCAGGGGCTAAAACCAGAAATGTTGTGCGCCATGCCATCCACGACCCAGCCCTTGTGCCGAAAATGCTGCACATAGGGTAGTAAAAACGCATACATTGTTTCAGGAATGGTTGTTGCAATGAGAAGTTTGGGCATGGGAAGTTTGGGCATGGCACCTAATACGTTCATTCACAAAATGGGGACAATGGCGCTTCTGTTCGCATTGTGCAGCGGCTGTACATCATTGGGGCTATCCCAGCCTATCCTGCCCTCATCTACTACGCCAGTTCCCAGCCTTAAGATAAGTTCAGGTGTTATGAGCCAACCGAACCCAGCCCCTCAGCCACAAATCTCAAGCGCTTTAAACTTATCTGTCAAGCAGTTTGGGGCGATCGCCAATGGGGTTGTTGACGATACTCAGGCGATTCAATCCGCAATAGATTCAGTCGCAAAAAAAGGGGGTGGAACCGTATTTTTCCCAGCGGGAATCTATAAGGTTCTGATTCAGCCACAAGCGTTTAGGGCGCTCACTATTTATAAAAATGTTGCGCTCAAAGGGGAAGGATATCAGAAAAGTGTGATTAAACTGGGCGATCGCCAAGGCAACTACAGCGCCATCCTAGCTGGGTCTGCCTTGAGCAGCGACCTATCCAACTTCTCCCTTCAGCATTTAACAATTGATGCCAATTCAGCCGCAAATCCAATTGATTCAGAGCAGTCTTTTAAACAAGACAAAGACCGATTTGTCCTCAGAATTTATGTGGGTAAAAATATTCACGTTGAGAACTGTCGATTTACAAACATCAAAGATATAAATGTTTTGACTATTAACAACGATCAGTTGGTATCCGATATTATTATCCAAAACAATTGCTTTGACGACATTGGTGGCGGCACCTTTGACCACGATCATTCCACTATCTATATCCACGGCAAACGCAGCCTGATTGCCCAAAATACATTTACCTCTCGCAATGGCTCTGGTACCTATGGGGCGAGAACCGCCATTGAAATTCATGGGGATGAGCATCGAGTCATCAACAACCGCATTTCGGGCTATACCTACGGCATCAATGCCACAGGGGTTGCCAGCAGCTCTAAAAATCAGCGCATTGAGGGCAACGCCATCACAGGTGCCCACACTGGCATTCTGCTATGGTCATACCCTGTTAAAGCACCACAAGGTGAAGGGCAGCAGGCTGCACCAGGTCTAGAAAATCTAGATATTAATCGCAATCAAATCGAGATAGATGTGGCAGGCTGGCGTAAATTATGGGGTAATTCCCCCAATCAAGGTATTGCCCTAGAGCCAGATTCTAATGCGCCCATTAAGGGGCTAAAAATCACAAACAATACAGTCGAATTTCGCAATTTCAAAGATGCAGGACGAAGCTCAGATACGCTTGCTGCGGGGATTGTGCTGTGGCGGTCTAAAGCGCCTCAGGTTGGCTCAGAGAATGTGGCGATCGCCCACAATACCATTCGCAGTCCGTTAGCGTCTGGGATTTATATCGCTATGCCTATTCATCGGCTTGAAGTCACCGGAAACAATATCTTTAATGCAGGTCAAGGACAATACCGTTTTCATCCTCACTATCGATCAGGCTTAATCATCAGTCTTAACTTGGTGCCGATGGTGCAGATTCAGAAAAACCAATTTACAGACAATCAGTCCCAGCCCACCATGACGGCTGGGATGCTGTGGCAGGGTACTTGCGCCCAAGGGTGTGTTCAGCGAGAGAATAAATTTCTGGTGCGAGCCAACGTTAAAGTTCCGCTGCTGCTCCAGACCCCTTAAAGGTTGGGAATTAAATAACGTCCAATTTTTAGAAAACGTTCATGTACGTAAGGGTGGGTTTAGCTGATACTGCATTAGAAAACTCTAGATTTATCGGCAAAACCCGCCCTTACGAATGCCACGCTAACTTAAGCGGATTAGGGAAGGGCTTAGGTAATGACGGTGGGTTTGTCCATGCCTGTGAGGGTGTGGATGCTGGCGACCGTATCGGCGATCGCAATCAAATCCCCTAGTGCCACCTGCGGATCTTGACCGTGCTGGGCGGCGTCGGCTTCGTAAGATTCTACATATAGCCGGAGCGTCGCGCCCTGGGTTCCGGTGCCAGAGAGTCGGTAGATAATCCGCGCCCCGTCGGTAAAGCCAATGCGGATGCCCTGTTTGGTGCTGATGCTGCCATCAATAGGGTCGGTGTAGCTAAAGTCGTCGCTGTAGGCCACTTCACGACTGCCAAACTTTTTGCCCTTCAGCGTCGGCATCGCGTCTCGGATTTGGGTAATGAGGGTGTTGGCGTGATCGCTCTCTACGCCTTCGTAGTCATGACGTGAGTAGTAGTTGCGTCCGTAAGTTTGCCAGTGCGATCGCATGATTTGCTCGACAGGCTGCTGCTTAACTGCCAAAATATTAAGCCAAAACAGCACCGCCCATAGGCCATCTTTTTCACGGATGTGGTTAGAGCCTGTGCCAAAGCTTTCTTCGCCGCAGAGGGTGACTTTTCCGGCATCCATCAGGTTGCCAAAAAACTTCCAGCCCGTGGGGGTTTCGTAGCAATCAATCCCTAGCTTTGCCGCCACGCGGTCAGGGGCTTCGCTAGTGGGCATAGAACGGGCAATACCTGCAATGCCGTCTTTATACCCTGGTGCGAGGGTAGCATTGGCGGCGAGTACCGCTAAGCTATCGCTGGGGGTGACAAAAAAGCGACTGCCGAGGATCATATTGCGATCGCCATCCCCGTCGGAGGCCGCACCAAAATCGAGGGGGTCAACGCCAAACATGCGCTCCACTAAATCATGGGCATAGACCAAATTAGGGTCAGGGTGCCCACCCCCAAAATCTTCTAGGGGTTGACCGTTTTGTACAGTACCTAACCCTGCACCCAAGCGCGTTTCAAAAATGCCGTGGGCGTAAGGCCCGGTCACGGCGTGCATAGAGTCCATACACATCCGAAACGATCCGCTGGTGAGAAGCTCTTGAATCCGGTCAAAGTCAAACAGCGACTCCATCAGCGCCTGGTAGTCTGCCACCGAGTCAATCACCTCAACGGTCATGGTGCCGAGCTGTGTCTCGCCGAGGCGGTCTAAATCTACATCCAAGGCAGACAAAATGGAGTAGCTGTCAATCACCTGGCTACGAGCAAAAATGGCATCCGTAATTTTTTCAGGAGCGGGACCACCGTTGCTGATGTTGTATTTAATGCCAAAGTCGCCGTTTGGACCACCAGGGTTATGGCTGGCAGATAGCACAATGCCTCCCAAGGCACTGTACTTACGAATCACGCAGGAGACGGCTGGCGTAGAGAGAATGCCGCCTTTGCCCACCTTTATGCGGCTTACGCCATTGGCTGCCGCCATTTTGAGAATGACCTGCACAGCCTGACGATTAAAGTAGCGTCCATCGCCACCCAAAACTAGGGTTTGGCCTGCAATCGAGCCAATGCTGTCAAAAATGGACTGGACAAAATTTTCGAGATAGTGCGACTGCTTAAAAACCGATACTTGTTTGCGCAGCCCAGAGGTACCAGGCTTTTGGTCTAAATATGGACGGGTCGCAACCGTTTGAATCGTCATCTACGCTGTTCTCCGATGCAACGAATGGGCAAGCTGCTGTTTCCCTAATAGTATCGGGTTGTCTGTGGCTTTAAGACAGGAGATGATGGCGAATTTGCTGCGGCTGCGATTAACCGCACTTGACCCCAGAACAACCCGCCATTTTTAATGTATTGGTTTTGTGACAAGGTTCTGCATGGTTGTGTCAAGGATGCCTTTGCGGATGCATGTATCCAAGGCAAGTTCGGTAATCTTACCGATGAGTGATGGGCATAGATTTGAAGATACTGGTTGTTAGCTAAATAAGTATCCAAAAATACCTTTTGGGGTCTTGACGCTTAAACACCCTTAGAAATCGTGTCAATAATGGGCGTAATAAGGGAATTCTAGAGATATAGCAATAAATTAACTGCTTTTAGCAGCTAATTTTGCCACAGCAAAGATGATAGATCAAAGGGTTAGACCGGTGGATAACGACCTCACTGTCATGACAAAAATTTTCCAGGATCTAAAGCGCATCCAGATGATGCAGCTTTCTGGAAAACTTGTCCTTCAGGTAACTCAACAGAATATGCCAAGTTCAAGCACTTGGCATATTTACTTTTACCTAGGGCGCATTGTCTGGGCAACAGGAGAAATTCACCGGAATCGCAGATGGTTTCGTGCGGTGAAACAATTTTGCCCTGCTTTAATGAACCCCGATTGGAACCAGAAAATAGTCGCAGCTATGCACTCTAACGAAGATGCGGGCTACTGGGAAATTCAGATTATCGATCAGGCCGTTCAGGATGGTCTTCTGACAGCCGATCAGGCTAAAGGTATTGTGGCGAGCTATGTTCAAGAAGTCTTCTTTTACGTGATCGATCAGCCTGAAGTTCAGTGTGAGTGGAAGACTTTAAAACATCTACCGCAGCAGTTTGTTTGGTTAGATATTGACCAGGTTGTTAGAAATGCGTCGTTATTGTGCGGTCAATGGCGTAAGACCGTTTCTCGTCACCTGGATGACTGGGAATTTGAGGTTTCTCCAGATCTAGCCCCTGTGATCAAAAACCATTTGAAGCTGCAACATACGGTTTCACCAGGAGTTTTTCAAGGGCTTACCAAGGTTTTGACGGGGCAAAATACCGTCTGGGACGTAGCCCTGACGATGCAAAAACCGTTCATCACGGTTGTAAGTTCTTTGTTGCCCTTTGTCCAGGATTCTGTCATTGGCCTAAGTGAAGTGCCTGATGTGGTATTTCCGGGCTTTAAGCCCCCTGCTGTAGTTAAGGCGATTGAGCCTCAGGGCTTAATTGCCTGTATTGATGACAGTCCCGTCATTGGAAAAGAGCTAGAAGCAATTCTCACCCCTTTGGGGTATGAAGTCTTTAGCATTCTTGACCCGTTACAAAGCCTCACCGTCCTATTGCAAAAAAAGCCAAAATTAATTTTTCTAGATCTAGTGATGCCCAATACCAACGGGTATGAACTATGCTCTTTTTTACGCAAAAGCCCATTATTCAAAGAAATTCCCATCGTGATGCTGACGGGACATGATGGCGTGATTGATCGCCTAAGAGCCAAGGTTGCAGGGAGTACAGACTTTTTGAGCAAGCCGCCGGAACAAAATAAAGTTACTCAAGTTGTGCAAAGGCTGTTGGGTAATGGCGCGTTAATGGCAGAGACATCGAAGACCGCTCAATCTTAAAAGTTAGTTGATACACAATAATTTTTACTGCAAATATATTAAGTTTGGAAAATAATTTTGGATCTGGATGGTTTAGGCCAAAAAAGGGCAACCTAAATATAAGAGAAACTTCACCGATGAAGCCGTACATATAAAGTTGATTAGGAAGTGGCATCAATGGCAACGGTATTACTTGTAGAAGACACCATGACCGAAGCCGCTATTATTGGCGGCACGTTGAGAAATGCAGGGTTTGAGATTATTCAGGCAGTTAGCAGCGAAGATGCAAAGGTAAAGCTGAGTCAGCGCAAGCCTGATTTAATTGTGTTAGACGTTGTTCTACCCGGAGAAAGTGGGTTTGAATTTTGTCGCGAACTCAAGGAAAAACCTGAAACGGCAAGCATTCCTGTCGTCATGTGTTCTACCAAAAATAGTGAGATGGATAAGTTTTGGGGCATGAAGCAAGGGGCTGCGGCTTACTTAACTAAGCCTATTACGCCCGACGAATTGGTGCGTACCGTTAAGCTTTTGGTTCAAGGCTAAGACGATGAGTACTGCTGCCCCTGCTCAACAAAAGCTTCAGCAATTTTTGCGCTTTAGGCTACCTGATAATACTCACGCGATGGTGCCCACTCAGCAACTGACTGAAATTTTGAGCTTGAATTTGAGTCAGATTGTGCCCATCCCAGATACTAACCCAGCCATGATGGGGGTTTGCAACTGGCGAGGAGAGGTTCTATGGCTGGTTGATTTTAGCTGCTGGCTTGGTATGGAGCCGCTCTATAGTCAAAGTCTTCGTCGGGGCAAACTCAATGTTGTGATTATTCATCACTTAGGGCAAACCCTCGGTTTAGGTGTAGACCAAATTGAGCAGATGATTTGGTGCGATCGCACTCAAATTCAGCCTGCACCCATGCAGCACATTTCAGAATCTTTTTCCAATTGTCTCCAGGGCTGTTGGTCAGATCCTAAAGGAAACCTTGTTCTTATTTTTGATGCAGAAGCCATGATGGATTATTTGAAATAAAGGTTTAATTCATTTTCTGCTCATTGCCTCTATCGGCTGCGGAACCACCTGCTAAATTCGATAAAATCTCTAGCCTTAATGATGGGCTAAGGGGTTAAGTTTTACGCTGTTTAACTATTTACTCAAGAGAGCAATCAATATGGTTATGGATAAATCGCCTTCAGATGCCACAGACTTTTCTGAGGCATCCATTTCTAACGAATCTGCTGTCAACCCGCCAGAGAAAAAAGTCTTAGCCTATGAGGGCTATAGCAGTCCTAAATCAGTTGTAAAATATTTAGAATCTATCATAGCTCTAGAGTCTGTTGACACTTATGGAAGACATATCTGAGGATCAGAGTAATAACTCAGAACCGAAACCTATAGATGAGCTACGGGATTTTAT
>JBGSVR010000425.1:0-9830 GCA_041752855.1 Thermosynechococcaceae cyanobacterium | reverse complement strand
TTTGCGATAAGGCTATCATTAGCGCCGCTTCTGCTTCGGATTGAACTATGGTCTCAATGCTGATTTTCCAGTTCAAAAATAGCTTCAGTAAATTCATCTTGATCGCGCTATTGTCTTTTTTATAGGTCTTTTAATCAAATTGATAACTCAGCCTTGCCATGATTCTGTGCGAACTTGCAACCTTTATTTTGGCGACGGGCTGCTGGATGGGCAGTCCTGATATCGCCAAAAATGCTGCCAGCGCCGGAATTTATCGCGCTAGCGGACTCAACTATCGTGAGCAATTGCGCTACCCAGAGGCGATCGCCGCATTCCAAAAAGCCGCCCAGCTCGATTCTGGCAATCTTGCGAATGGGGTGCTGCTCGGCTGGACACAGCATCTGGCAGGGCAAGAAGATGCTGCCACCCAAACCTTAGTGAATACCGCCTACCAAGATTTTTCTCACATCCCAACCTTTAACGCCCTCGGCATTGTGCTGCTGACGCGGGGCAACTTAGATGATGCGGTATGGGTTCACTCATGGGCATTGGGGCTAAAACCCGACAGTGAAATTGCTTACTATAACCTGAGCTTGGCCTACCAACGCCTTGGGCAGTACGACTGGGCGATCGCCACGGCTCAAAAAGCAGCCCAGCTTGAACCGAGCAACCCTCATCCGCTGGTGGCCTTAGCCATTGCCCAGTGGACGAAAGGCGATCGCCCCGCAGCGGTTCAGTCTTACCGTCAGGCTGTTCAGGTTGATGGTCGGTATGGCGATCGCGCTTTTTTGGCGTATCTCAAAGAAGCAGGTTTTCACGCCGACCAGATTCGCGTGAGTGAGCAAGTCCTTGCTCAAAGTCTGTAGTGCGCTTTATCTTGAAACCGTCAAACTTCGACTAAGATTGCTGCGTAGTTTGTGCCATAGCCCAATGTTTCTCAGCAGTCAGACCACAGCGCTGTCTTTGCTTTTTGTGATGGGGCTATCTTTTCCCCAGATGGCGATAGCCGCACTCCAAGCGTCCGCAGAATTCTCGCAAAAGTTAGAAGATTGCCCCACTGCTGCGCTGCCTGCCTCAACCTCTGAACGCTTGGCTTCTACTGCTGAGCCTGTCGGCAGCGTTACCGAACCTTTGGCCGCAAATGGCGCTGGTGCAACACCGCTCAGTTCTCGCCCAGTCCTTAAACCCATTCCACCTTCTCTTTTTAACTACAACTTAGGTAAAGTTGCCGCCTGGATCGAGCAGCCGTCTTTAGGCGTAGATGAATTTGTCAGCCATTTTGCTGGCAACATTGGCGCTTACTTTACCCCAGCCATTTGGCCTAAACTGAGCGATCGCGCAAAACAGGCCAGAGTGCCTGTGATTATGTACCACGACATCAGAGCCAAGAAGGAGGTGTTTTTTGACGTAACACCCCAAGAATTTGAAGCGGCACTCCAAAACATCCAAAGGCAGGGTCTAACCCCCATCAGCGTTGACCAGCTCTTAACGCACCTCAAAACGGGTTTGCCTTTGCCTGAAAAGCCCATTCTGCTGACCTTTGACGATGGCTATGCAGGTCAATATGAGTTCGTGTATCGCCTGCTGAAGAAATATCAGTACCCTGGCATGTTTTCTATCTATACCGACAAGCTCGATAAAAAGCTGGGCAGACCCGGCATAACGTGGGAGCAGCTCAAAGAAATGGCAGCAGACCCGCTTGTCACCATCTCTGCCCACAGCGTCACTCATCCCAAAGATGTCAGTCAGCTTCCTGACAATAAGCTCAAATATGAAATTGAGCAGTCTAAAAAAATACTAGAAGAGCGCCTTGGGGTCGAAATTCACGTTTTCACCTATCCAGAAGGGAACTACGATGCTCGCGTCACCAAGTTTATCGAGGCGGCTGGCTACTGGGGCGCTTTTACAATGGATGACAACAACGAAGGGTTTGCAGGGCAGTCTGAAAGCTTACTTGCCATTAAACGCTTCGGTCAATCCAGCCTCCCTCAAGTTTTACCCCAAGCTTGGGGTGGGTCGCAAGTGCAAAAGTGGCGGTTGGGGTTCGATTTCTCGGCTCCCGTGCGTCGCATTGACACCACCTTTGAGCAAACCCCCTTTACGATGTTGGCGGGGGGGCGTCCCATGACCATCCATGCCAAAACCCGCTACCAGGTGCCGGAAATGCTGGTAGGGACGGGGGCGATCGCAGCGGTAGATGGCGGCTTTTTCTCTTTAGAATCGCTGGACTCCAATAAAATGATTGGCCCTGTGTTTAGCCAGTACACGGGCAAGTTTATTCCAGGCAAGCGCGGCGAAATGCTGAAGCTGATCGGTCGTCCGCTGGTGCTGGTTAGTCCCTTTACAGTGAAGTTTATGCCGTTTAGCTTAGATAAGCACAATACCCTCGCAGGCGTTCAGGCAGAGATGCCCCTTGTGACAGATGCCTTTGTGGCAGCCGCATGGCTTGTTAAAGAGAGTGAAGCGCAGCCTGCTAAAACCTTCGGAGACCTATTTGACTTTGACGCAGCTCGCCATCGCGCATTTTGGGGCATTAATCAGGCAGGACAGCCCCAAATTGGGGTTTCGACAGAACCTATTGGCTCAGTAGATTTAGGTAAAGCCCTTGCTAAACTGGGCTTTAGAGATGCGGTAATGCTAGATTCGGGTGCCAGCACCTCTTTGGCCTACAAGGGAGAATCTTTGGTAGGCTATACACCGCGACCTGTGCCCCATGTGGTGGCTTTGGTTGCGCCGCCTACCTCTAAGACTTGTCCAGTGGCGACGGCACAGATTAATCCCGATATGCGTCAGGTCGTGAGTGATATTGATAACATCCAGCACAATGCACAGTAAAGCATCAGAACGTATGGATTCTTTAAGCCGTACCCAAGATTTATTTCAGACTAAAGTGCGTCGCCTGACCGTTGGGTCTATTGCCAGCCTGCTTGGGCTTGGAGCGGTTCTTCAGATTGCTCCTGTGTTAGGAATTGAGCATTCTATTCTTTTGAGTCAAGCAGCCGCAGCAAATCTTACAGAACCTCAGGTCACTCAAGCGGCACGAGTTTCTCAAAAACAGGCTCAGCTTCGTCAAATCCGCTCAGATAACTTCGACCTGCGCCAACACCCAGTCACGGATGCAAAAGAAAAGCACTGGCGCAATATTCTATGGACAACGGCAATTGTTGAACCCCAAGAACCTTTTATTGCAAAATCTCTCAGCAATATTATTACTTATGCCCGTAACTCTGGCCTTTCCGCTTCGCAGCGTCGCACCATCAATATGGCCTTTCAGGTGGGGACACAGCTCTATTTAAATCACCCCAATGTTTACGGTGCCCTAGGTCAACAGTTTGCTGAAACCGTGAGCGCAAGCCCTAACCCTAGCTTTGTCGCAATGGCGCTTTCAGGTTTGGCGAAAAGTTCGCTGCCGCCTGCTCAGCTTCAATCCTTAAGTAATCTGACCCGTCAGCGTTTTCCGCAGTGGTCGCAAAATGTAGCGCTCCGCACGACGCTCATGGACGTGAATGAGAAAATTGCGCCTGCGCCCGTGCCCCCACTACGCGATTTGCTCACCTGGACGGTTGCGCCAGGGCAACTCCAGATGTTTGTGATTTGTGGACGCGATCGCAACACTCTTTGCACCGCCCTCCTTAAAGATCGCCAGGGTCAGTTTGTGCGTGAGGGGGGGCGGCTGTGGTCTACGCCGCTGCTATTGCGCTCTCTACACGGCCTCGGCTGGAACTTTACACGAGGCGAAACCCCTCAGGGCATCTACCGCATTGAGGGCACTGTACCGCAGCCCGATAGTGAGTTCTTTCGTGCCTTTGGACGTTTTTCGCTTGTAAATCTGTATGTGCCTTTTGAACCTGGGGCTAAATCCTTTTTGCCAGGGCGGGCTGGAGCATTTTCAGGAAATCTAAAAAACTACGCATCGATGCTGCCGCCCAGTTGGCGAAACTATCCGCCCATTCAGCAAACCTACTGGGCAGGATACCTGGGGCGTGGTTTATTTCGCATTCACGGCAGCGGCGAAGACCCTAATTTTTTCAGTAAGCTTCCGCAAGATGGAGCGGCTACCCCATGGAACCCTACCATCGGCTGTCTTTCGGCCTTGGAAATCTATGACGGAACGGGAAGGCTTCAGCAGGCTGATATGCCTAAAATTTTGAACGCTCTTACCGCCGCAGGTGGGAAAAACTTTTCCGGCTACCTGACGGTTGTAGAAGTGCCCCAGGCGGTTCAAGGCGCACTCTCGGTTGAAGCGATTGAAGCAGCAATGCGTTAAACTAAGCAGCTATCTAACGATTTGCTAAGCCGCCGCCGTCTCAGCCGTTGATGAAAAAACCGGATGCGGATCCGGTGGTCGGCTTGAGCACAAAGTTAGTTGCCACCGTTGCCGAAAAAAATGCGCTCGATGTGTTTGCCGCAAAGCCCTCCTATGGTTGCTGCAAACCACCCGAGCGCCCACAGCGCGTGAAACAGTTGGCCAAATACACTGTAAAGAACACCCCCAGAGCCGGCAGTAAGTAGGGCATGACCTGTTGTAACGAAAATCAACACGCAAACGCCGACCACAGCACCACGCATTGCACCAATGACGGGGCGCTTGCGAGGGTAACGGACTTGAACTAACACCCAAACCGTTGCGAATACAGTTACGGATGCGACAAGGCTCATGCTCAGGGCAATTACAGTAGCCCTGAGTATGGAGATATACGGCACGAAAATAAAGCCGTATATCAGTGCGCCAACCACGAACGCACTGAAAAACGCTGCAATTGTTGCAGTTGAAGCGGCGCGAAATGCAGGACTCATATCTGGCATCTAACTCTTTTTTATGCAGCACGAAAACAGTGTTACCATGAATTATGAAAGGATTGTGAAAAAGCAGCAGTATGGCACTTTCTCATCACAGACCCAGCTTGCCTGAAGTGCATCGCTCCATTTCCATCCCCAAAGGTAAGGGGTTTTGGCGCAAGATGCTGGCCTACGGCGGGCCAGGGTACCTCGTTTCTGTTGGGTACATGGATCCAGGAAACTGGGCGACCGATATTGCGGGAGGGGCTAAGTTTGGGTACGCGCTCCTGAGCGTTATCTTACTGTCTAACTTAATGGCCATTTTGCTTCAGTCGCTGTGTGTGCGCCTTGGCGTAGCGACGGGTCGAGACTTGGCTCAAATGTGTCGAGATGCCTTTAGCCCCCACGTTAACTTTGCGCTATGGGTGCTGTGCGAGATTGCGATCGCCGCCTGTGACCTTGCCGAACTATTAGGGAGTGCGATCGCCCTTCAGCTTTTGTTTGGCTTACCCTTAGTGGCAGGGGTTTGTATTACGGCGCTAGACGTACTGGTGCTGCTGCTGCTGCAAAGTAAAGGCTTTCGCTATGTCGAAGCCCTTGTCATTATGCTGGTGGGAACCATCGGGCTTTGTTTTGGGGCAGAAATTCTGTTTTCTCGACCAGATGCAGGAGGCATTTTGATGGGCTATCTGCCTAAGGTTGAGATTCTTCAGAACCCAGATATGCTCTATCTTGCCATGGGCATTTTGGGCGCAACTGTGATGCCCCATAACCTTTATTTGCATTCTTCTATCGTGCAAACCCGTGCCTGGGAACCCACGACGGAAAAGCGTTGGGAAGCCATTAAGTTTGGCACGATTGATTCAACCGTTGCGCTATCGTTTGCGCTGTTTATTAATTCGGCGATTCTAATTGTTGCGGCTGCCACCTTCCATTTTTCTGGCTATCAAGATGTGGCAGAAATTCAGGATGCCTATAAGCTGCTGTCTCCGGTGTTGGGCGTAAGTGCTGCCAGTGCCATTTTTGGTTTAGCCCTACTAGCCTCCGGGCAAAGCTCTACGCTAACGGCGACTTTGGCGGGGCAAATTGTCATGGAAGGCTTTTTGGAACTGCGGATTGCCCCCTGGCTTCGGCGGCTAGCGACGCGGCTGGTCGCGATTGTACCTGCATTGATTGCAATCATTTTCTTCGGGGAACACAGTACGGGTAAGCTGCTCGTCTTTAGTCAGGTCATTTTGAGCCTACAGCTTTCGTTTGCAGTGGTGCCTTTGGTGATGTTTACCAGCGATCGCCGTTTAATGGGTGAGTTTGTAAATCCGCTGTGGCTAAAGCGTCTTGCCTGGTCGGTTGCCATTGTCATTGGTGGGCTAAACGTTTGGCTATTGCTACAGACCGTTATGCATTAGCGCGTATCGCTCTAGCGTTCTGACACGTTTATTGGGTACGCTTTTTTCTGTTTTTGTCCGTCGCCTCAAATCGCCTGCATCGGCGACATTCTCTATAGCCCACTTCATCTCGATTATTGGTGGTATATTTCCATTTGTGCAGATTAAGGGCACAAAGAATTTTTCCAATCACCTTATTCAGTAACTTCATCATTCCCCCCATAGATCAATCCAACTATCATAGATCCGAAGCCTAGGTACATTGAGGTCAGCTGCATGAGTCTCACACTCTATCTTCTGCGGCATGGAGAAACGGTCTCTAGCAAAACAGGGGGCTTCTGTGGCGATCTTGACCCTGAGTTGACGGAAGATGGGCTGCAAATGGCAACGGCCTTCGCAGACGCATACCGCAAGCTTAGCTGGAAGGCAGTCTACGTTAGCCCGATGAAGCGAACGATCGCCACAGCCGCGCCACTATGCCAAGCCCTTGGCCTAGACATACAGCTACGCGAAGGACTCAAAGAAATTCGCTATGGTGAGTGGGAAGGCCAAACGGCAGCTTTTGTCAAAGATAAGTACGCTAATGACTACATGCGCTGGCTAACTGAGCCTGCCTGGAACCCGCCTACTGGGGGTGAAACCGCTGTGCAAATTGCCAGTCGAGCGTCTCTAGTGATTGCCGAAGTGGAGCAGAAATATACAGAAGGGAACGTCTTAATAGTGTCTCATAAGGCTACTATTCGCATTATTCTCTGTAGTTTGCTAGGCATTGATTTAGGACGATACCGCGATCGCATTAACACTCTGGTGGGGTCTGTGAGCGTCGTGCGATTTGAGGCTCATGGGCCACTGCTGGAGCGATTGGGTGATCGCGCTCATCTCAACCCGCGACTGTTGGCACTCCCAGGGACTTAACCCTTCTCTCTCATCCCAAGTGTTCTAGCACCAAGACTGTTCTTCCGGTGGGTTGTGTAACAGTTCCCGAATATTGGCTTCGATGACCCGATACCCTACATTCCCGTTGAGTCGCTGCCGTCCTTCATTAAAAATGAGGGTAGGACTCACGGTGACGGTATGCTCTTTCACCAATTCATAGTCTTTTGAGAGTTGGGCGTAGGCTTCACCGCTGTCTATCTGCGTTTGAATTGCCGCAATGGGTAATCCCAATTCTTCGGCAATCTCAAGCTGGGTTTTGCGATCGCCCACGTCCGCTAGCCTGACAAAAAATGCTTCTCGAAAAGCCCATACGGCCTTTTCAAACTGTCCTTCGGAGGGCTGTAAAATCCTCTTATGCTCCAGGATTTGAACGGCGTGTAAAAACAAATGACAGGCCGTGGATGAGGCGGGTACCACTTTCGTCCAGATATCGGGATGAAGGGTGACGTGGCTGAATTTTTTCGTCACGTCCTGCACGTGCTGGCTGTAGGCGGGTAGCCCCCCGCGATCGCGCCATCCTTTTTCTAGTTTTTCCCGTGCATTGCCAAACACGGGCACAAAATGATACTGAATCGAGATTTTGTCTTCAAAGGTGGTTTGCAGCTCCTCGAGGCGTATCTGGGCAATATAGGCCCAAATACAAAGCACATCTGAAAAATAGAAGATCCGTATCGGCTCCATTTTGCCTCCAGCAGTTTATTCATGGGTCTTAAACACCCTTAAAGGTCAGGGTTGCGAGTTGAGTCAGCACACAAGTTTACTTTCTGGCTTGCCGAAAAGACGACAGCCCCTCTAAATGTTGATTCTGCTGCTGTACCTGGACTGAAAGCGCATCATAAACCAGATCGCACAGCTCAAATAAAAACGGATTAGCAATTTGGTAGTAGACGCTCACGCCGCGCTGCTCCCTTGAAACGACTCCCGCTTGGGTCAGCATTTTGAGATGCTTTGAGACATTGGCTTGCCCTAATGCCGTAGCCTCAATAATTTCTGTAACGCTTTTGGCTCCTGGCTTTAAGCTGCATACAATTTGTAGCCGACTCACTTCTGACAGCACCTTAAAGAAGTCTGCCATTAGCCCCAATGCTGCTGGAGAGAGCTGGGAGGTTTCACATTGATTGAGAGCATTACTGGTAGAGGCGGAAGGCTTTGCGATCGTTTTGGTCGGCATAGTTTTACAGCAGCAATAGATGCACTTTTCCTAGAGCAATCTTTATATTATATCTATATTACCAAGTGGTTGTAGTTTGAGTCTCGCTTCGCTCAAGAGGGCCAGACCCGCCAGAAAATTTTTCCTGTCCCAGAATCTGTTGCAGTTCAAAGGAACATGAACATCAAAGTTCTGTTTTTAATCACGGCCACTGCTTAGACAAACTTGAGCGGTAACGAGGCTGGTCTAAACACAACTACCCCACCTTGCCTTGACAAAGCTTGAGAAAGACATTACCTTATAGTCATATAGCTAATTTATAAAAAAGAAGGGGAGTTCTCATGTTATTTCGCCAGCTTTTTGAGCAAGAAACTTGGACTTACACTTATTTAATCGCCGATCCTCAGACGAAAGAAGCTGCACTCGTTGACCCTGTTCTCGAAACCGTTGAGCGGGATTTCAAACTACTCAATGAGCTAGGGTTGACCTTGAAATTTTGCCTAGAAACCCATGTTCATGCTGACCACATCACTGGAACTGGCAAGCTCCGTGAGCTGACGGGCTGTGAAGGCATTGTGCCTGAACATGCCCAGGTTGCCTGCGCCAGTCGCCTGATTAAGCATGGTGAAGTACTGCATCTAGGAACCGTGGAGATTCAGGCGATCGCCACTCCGGGCCATACCGATAGCCACATGGCTTACCAAGTGGAAGACAAATCACAGGGTAGTTCCCTGAAGGTCTTAACTGGGGATGCCCTCTTGATTCGGGGTTGTGGACGAACAGACTTTCAGAGTGGGGATGCAGGCACCCTTTACGATCAGGTCACTCAGCGACTCTTTACGCTACCGGAAGATACCCTTGTCTATCCCGCTCATGACTACCGAGGCCACACCGTATCTACGATTGGTGAAGAAAAACAGTGGAACCCAAGGTTTGTGGGGCGCAGCCGCGACCAGTTTATTGAATTTATGGATCATTTAGACCTGCCTTATCCCAAAAAGATTATGGAAGCAGTTCCCGCCAACGAGCGATGCGGCAGAATGCTGGCCTCAGTCTAGAGCGTTTTTCAGCTAGAACGACTTTCAGCTTGCTTTGCTCACCGCTCCAAGTTATTCAAGTTATCGGTTACGTCAAACTGTCATCACCCACTAAAAACTTACTATGGCTCCCATTGACACGATTCAAGAAAATACCGATCTGCAAAACCGCAATCAACTCAAGCTCTCAGGTGCATCCAGCCGAAACGCGCTGAATCTCATTGATGCCGAAACCTTAAAGCAGTGGATCGATCAAGATGCAGTGACCCTTGTTGATGTGCGGGAACCCTCCGAGTATGCCGCTGAGCATATTCCTGGCGCTGTCCTGGTGCCCTTATCCCGATTCAGCCCAGCCCAGATTCCGGTTGTACAGGATAAAAAGCTGGTGCTTTACTGTCGCAGCGGCAATCGTTCTGGGCAGGCCGCTCAGCGACTCTTCCAGGTTGGATTTAAGGACGTGACCCACCTAAGTTGTGGCCTTTCAGATTGGGTAGAAAAAGGGCTTCCCCTCCAGATTGATAAAACTGCGCCCATTAGCCTGATACGCCAAGTTCAAATCGCGGC
>JBGSVR010000424.1:0-4568 GCA_041752855.1 Thermosynechococcaceae cyanobacterium | reverse complement strand
TAGGCTTTCTCAAGCCATGTGTTAACGGTCGGAATCTCTGTGAAGTCGTAGCCCGAAAGCTCAGTCCAGGCTGCGTTAATTAAGACAATTTCTCCATCTTCAGCATGGAGAATAATGGGCAGCGGTGAATCTAAAATGGCGCGACGAAAGCGGTCTTCACTCTCGATTAGCGCATCTTCGGTGTGCTTTTGATCCGTAATATCTCTGACCACGCCAATCATGCGGATGGGGCTACCCTCTGCGTCGTACAGAAATCGCCCTTGGGCATCAATCCAGTGCAGGCTGCCATCAGGCCAAATAATACGATACTGAAGTGTTAAAGGCTGATGGTGATCCATTGCTGCACGGGTGGCCTCATGAATCCACTCCAAGTCATCAGGATGAACGCGGCGCTCCCAGTTAATGTAGTCTCGATTGGGGATGCCTGGCTCGTAGCCAAAAATGGCCTCATGACGCAAATCCCAAAGGGTTTGATTGCCGACGATATCCCAGTCCCAAGTCCCCATCTGAACGGCCTCTAGCACCAAGGTAAGGCGCTCGGTGTAGTTTGCCGTTTGGGCGATCGCCTTTTCTGCTTCTGCTCTAGCCTGCTGCTCACGCTCTAATAGCTCTTCGTATTGACAGTTGATAATCTCTAGCTGGGCGATCGCCTTCTCTGCCTCTGCCCTAGCCGCCTGTTCGCTGACTAAAAGCACTTCATTTTGAAAATTTTTGGCCTCTAGCTCTGCCGTGCGTTGGGCGACTCGTTGCCCCAACGAGGCATTTAGCCGCAATACTTCAGCTTCAGCCTTTTTGCGCTGGGTGATATTACGCCCTTCTGCAATCAGCAAAACGGTATTATCGGCTTCATCTAAGATGGGCTTTAACGAAAAGTCGATGGTCACAATCTCATCGTGTGCGCCCAAAACCTCTACTTCATAGCGCACAAATTCTCCGGCTACGGCTTGGGCGATCGCCTGCTGAAGCCTTCCCTGACTCTCGGCTGACAACCCCCACCACGGCGCTTCCCAAAAGGGTTTTTCAATCACTGCATCCGCTGAAAAACCGCCAAAGTCTAGCGCCGTTTGATTGGCCTCAATGAGCGTCCCGTCTGGCTCTACTAACCCCATAAACTGAAACGTTTGGTTAAAAATGGCGCGAAACCGACGTTCGCTATCTCTAAGGGCTGCCTCTGCCTGCTCTTGCTCTGTAATATCTCGCATGGCAACCATTGCACCCAACTGGTGCCCATCGGGATGCAGAATCGGCCCACCGCTGGCAATCAGCACCCGCGCTTTCCCCCGCTTCGGCACAATTCGCATCTTAGTGCCTCGCACCTGTTCGCCGTTGAGGGCGCGAAACAGCGGGATTTCTGCTTGCCGCATGGGGGTGGCGTAGTCCGCGCCGTAAAGGTCATAGTGGTCAGCCCAACGCTCGGCGGGGAGTGGTTCTGCGGGTAGCCCATGAAACGTTTGGCTGGCGGCATTAAATAGGGTTAGGGTGCCGCTAGCATCACAGGCAACAATGCCGTCAGATAAGTTTTCGAGCAGCGCCTCTAAAAACTGCTGCTTGTGAATTAAGTCGTCTTTGCGGTACATCACGCTTTCAATATCGGTGAAGGTTCCCACCCACTCCACAGGTGAAGAATCTTGAGTGCGCTCGATCTGGGCGCGCGCGATGACGCGACAGTATTTGCCACTAGCCTGACGTATCCGAAATCTTGCTTCGTAGGGTTGCCTCGACGCAACGGCCTGCTGCCAAGCGGCTTGGATGCGATCGCGATCTTCTGGATGAATGGCCTGTAGAAATTCCCATCCCAAACCCTGGGCATGGCTTAGCCCTGTCACCTCAGTCCATTTCCGATTTAAAGACGCGATCGCTCCCGTCTCAGATGCAGTCCAGACAATATGCGGAATGGCGTCAATTAAGGCGTGGTTGTTTGCGTCGTTAGCCATGAATAGTTTCGCCGTAGGCCGTTAGCGCAGCGTCCTGGAGGATGAACATATTTGAACCGTATATCTGACCCATTCTGAGCGTCAATCTTCCTAAAGGCATATTTTTGTCTCAGCCAAAGGTTAGATTGTAGCTATCGCAGCCTCAAAATCATTGCTGCTTTAGGGAGAGGCAGTTTCTGAGATTTTCCGGCATTATCTTATGATATTCTCCTCCGACTGAATAGACTCTTGCACAAATATTACCCTCTCCCCCAGCCCCTCTCCCAGAACGGGAGAGGGGAGCCAGAATTAGCCCTTCTCCCCTAGTGGGAGAAGGGTTGGGATGAGGGGGATGAGGTTGAGGCAGGAGTTCTAGGACATCTCCGAAGCGCCCTAGAAAAACGTCAAAAGAGTTTTAGATATAAGCAGTTTTAGCCGTTGAGCGCTGATTTTAATGAAACCTATTTCTGTTGCCTTAATTGAAGATCATGATGTGGTGCGCATCGGTATCCGTACTGCGTTACAGCAGCAGGCTGGCATTCAGGTAGTCGGCGAAGCAGCGAGTGGCCTTCAAGGGCTTCAGGTACTTGAGAAAATGCAGCCGGATGTTGCCCTGGTTGACGTGGGGCTACCCGGCATGGACGGTATTGAACTCACCCGACGGTTTCGAGCCTATCAAGCAGAGCAGCCTGGCAGCACCACAAAGATTTTGATTTTGACGATGCAGGGCAATGATGATGTGGTGCTAGCGGCCTTTGCGGCAGGTGCAGACTCTTACTGCATGAAAAATATTGAAATTGAGCGACTCAAAGAGGCTGTTGAGGCGACCCATCAGGGCAGCGCCTGGATTGATCCGGCGATCGCCAATATTGTGCTGCGACAGCTTAAGCAAGAGTCATCGACAGATTCAGAGGGCAACCGTAAAACTGTCAGCATTGGTGCCGTTGAGCCAGAGTATGAAGAGTTGCTCAACAACTATCCCCTCACCGAGCGCGAACGTGAAGTGCTGGAGTGCATCGTCTCTGGATGCACCAATATTGAAATTGCAGAAAAGCTCTACATTACGGTGGGCACGGTCAAAACCCACGTCCGCAACATTCTAGAAAAGCTTTGTGCCAATGACCGCACTGAAGCAGCAGTAAGGGCACTGCGGTCAGGCATTATCTCGTAATTCAAGGGCTGCGATCGCCTGTTCACGCCTAACACTTGGAAAATGATCTAAGAAATCATCTAATGGATCGCCCGCTTCGAGGTAATCGAGCAGTGTTTTCATTGGTACACGAGTTCCAATAAAAACAGGAGTTCCCCCCAAGATATCAGGGTCACTATGAATAACACGCACTGAGGTTGCCATATTAGTTATCCGATAGCAAAAGTCTCTATCGATCCTAGCTTACAACTCACTACTCATAGACCAACGAAGTCGAGAACGGCATTTGAACACTCATACATTAAACTCTCCCTCCAACAGCACATCTTCCTGATGGGTCAAGATTACACAGTCTGAGCGCGGATAAGATTTACAGGTCAAAATAAATCCCGCTGCCACTTCGTGAGGCTTCAGAAAGATATTGTCTTGCTCAACTTTACCTTCCAATAATCTGCTCACGCAGGTAATGCATTTACCTGCGTTGCAAGAAGAAGGAAGCTTCACTCCCTGGTCTTCTGCGGATTCTAGAATGTATTCATCGCTCCCAATTTTAACTGTGACGCTTTCTGCCTGGTCATTTCTAACCAGGGTGATGTTATAAACGGGAACGTCAGAGTAAGCCATTTCTGCCCTTGTCTTGCCAGAACCTGCGAATGGCTATGAGGGTATACATACTCTAATATTCCCTTTCTTTATGGCGAAACAACCTGCACTATGGACTTGGCTTGACCTCAGGGGCTGGACGCGCAGAAGCCTGAAGCCGCGCAATTTCTGGCTGTAGGCGGTTGTAGTCTTGGGTGTTGCCCTGCTGCTGATACAGTTCAGCGGCTTTACGATAGTCGGCTAGAGCCGCTGCTGAGTTGCCTTGCGCCATGTATAGCAATGCGCGGTTGTTGTACACTACGCCGTTATTGGGTTCTAGCGCTAGGGCACGATCGTAGTCAGCTAATGCCTCTGTTTGTGCCGTAGCGCCCCGCAGATTAGCACGATTTACGTAGGCTCCTGTCAGCTTTGGATCTAGCTTAATGGCCTGGGTATAGTCGGCGATCGCCCCGACCTTATTACCCTGTTCACCTTGGGCAACCCCTCGCGCCAGGTAAGCCGATGCGTCTTTGGGGCTGAGTCGAATGGCCTGAGTATAGTCGGCGATCGCCTCGGCATAGGCTTTTTGAGACGAGTGGAACAGACCTCGGTTAAGGTAAGCACTGGTAAAGCCTGGATTGAGCTGAATGGCCTGGGTTAGATCGGCGATCGCCGCCGTCACATTTCCCGTTCTGCCTTGGGCAAGTCCACGTCGATAGAAGGCTTCTGATGAGCTTGGCTCCAGCCCAATGGCTTGGGTAAAGTCTGCCACCGCTGCTGCCTCTTTGCCTTGGGCTGTAACTGCAACGCCTCGTCCCATGTAAGCGACGGCAGTGGGCTTGAGGGCAAGTGCTTTAGAGAAATCTTGCTGAGCGGCAGTGTAGTTTTCTTGACTCGTATAGAGCTGTCCTCGTGCCTGATAA
>JBGSVR010000423.1:0-1926 GCA_041752855.1 Thermosynechococcaceae cyanobacterium | reverse complement strand
TATCACAGAAGTATTTTAGTTGGCTATAGTTAGAGCCTTTATTTGGCTGGCTCCATTTCAATATGTACATTTTGCCAAACTTTTTTGAAAATCTCGCAACCCATAATATTTTTTTTAGATTTGATCCCCAGTATTCTGGATACCGATTCTAGCGACCTAGGATCATGGCTGAGCATGGTTTTGAGCTACAGCTTAAAGGTAGCGCTCAACACTTTAGAAAGCCATAGTTCAAAGGAGCGAAGCCAGCTAATGCGCCTACGACTGCTCCTTGGATCCATCATGGGTTCTACCAGAACGGTAAACATGCCTAAGCGGTTGCCGACTAAAACATCGGTGAAGAGGCGATCGCCCACCATGCCGACCTCATGAAGCGGCAGATTCATTTTGCTGACGGCTTGCCGCACCTTTTTACGCGAAGGCTTACGAGCGCCAAAAATATAGGGCAGCTCCAGCACCCCCGCCACTCGACGAATACGGGTGTGGCTCAAATTATTGCTAACAAGGGTAACATTGACCACCTGCTTAATTTCTGTCATCCATACCTTGACTTCTTCTGGCACGATAGCAGAGCGAGTCGAGATCAGGGTGTCATCGACATCCAGCACTAAACCTCTGATGCCGTGAGTCTTTAGCATCGCTGGGGTCAACGCTAAAATCGATCCTGACAGAGTCAGATTGGGTTCAAGCAGCGAAACCGCAGCGCGTGGAAGCATTCACTATCACCTATTGCATTGATTAATTTCATCCAGGTGTCGAGTATACCCAGCATCGGTTTATTCACGCTAGGGCTTACTGGGTTGCTTCGCGTCCTGCTGGTCACGAATTGTAACCTGTGCGCGTTCGTGGTCGCCAAGGGTTTTGCTAAAGACGTGGGTACCATCATAGCGAGCCACAAAGTACAGATACTGCGTCTGTTCCGGTTTCAACACGGCTTCAAGGCTAGCAAGACCTGGGCTGGCAATAGGCGTTGGGGGTAAACCCGCATTGATGTAGGTGTTGTAAGGAGAGGGCTGTTTTACCTGACTGAACGTGAGCGGTTTGTCCTGGGTTTGCCGAATGCCTAAACCATACTCCACTGTGGGGTCAGAACCTAAAGTCATTTCTGTGCGCAGCCGATTCCAAAATACCCCTGCAATCAGGGGACGTTCTTGGGCGACGACAGCTTCTTTTTCGACAATGCTGCTTAACGTCACCCATTCGTTAAGGCTGAGGTTGGTCAGCCCCTGACGCTTTTGGTAAAGCGGGAGTGCCTGAGTTTCAAAATGCTTGAGCATGGTGTTGAGGACGGCGCTGGGCGATCGCCCTTCTACAGGTACCTGATAGGTATCAGGAAACAGAAACCCCTCCAGCATCGGGATGTTTTCGGGGAGCCACGCAAAGCGATCACGGGGGATTTGCTGAGTGGCCTTTAGAAAAGCATCCCCAGAAAACCAGCCTTCTTTTTCAAAATAGGCCGCCATTTCCTTAAGCGACCAGCCTTCAGGAATGGTAAAGGTGGCCTGCTTCACCTGCCCCGTCCAAATCGTTTTGGCAAGATCGTCTAAAGAAGACTGCGCCGACAGCTCATAGGTACCCGTCTGGAAACTACCCTGACCTTGTTTGACAGCAGCCAGCCTTGCCCAAATCTTCCAGGCCATTACGGATTTAATCAATCCGGTCTGCTGAAGCTGCTGCCCAATGGAGTCAGCAGACGCACCTTCGGGCACCTGAATGGTGACAACCCCAGCGCGACTGCGGGTCGGTGCAGTGGCATTTGCCCACCACAGCAAGCTCAGCCCTGTACTGATGCCTAGCACTAGCACCATTGCTGATGCACCCAAAAGCAGTCGAGGAACGCGTTGTTTCGTTTTCTTCACCCGTCTATTACCCAAAGCGCTCTACAAACTACTCCATCTCTTCAAAGAGATGCTCTTCAAAATAGGGCTG
>JBGSVR010000422.1:0-1733 GCA_041752855.1 Thermosynechococcaceae cyanobacterium | reverse complement strand
AAGCTGCTGATCTAGGAGCGATCGCACCTCCACAACTGACATCGAATGCTCAACCATTAACTCAGCGACAGAACGGTGAGGTTCTTGAACATTGGCTTCGCAGGCGCTCAGAAATTCGTGTTCGGTTTCGCTGAGATTGATAATTTGATAGTCGCTGTTAAATAGGCAGCGGTTAGGCCATCCGTCTAAGCAAGGGTTGAGTTCTGGCAGAGCTGCCAGCAGTGCTTCATCTTTAGACCAATCGGCGCGGGGGAGGGGCGATCGCCCCAGAAAAAACTCATAGTGCGTGATGGATTCTGGATCCAGTAGCTCAATCAGGCGATAGCGCTCCCATTCGTCGAGATGGGCGGCGCGCTCCATCAGGTCTGGGTTGCTGCCCACTAAGCGATCGAGTTGCCATGTCTTTGGGTTTGAAAAGCCTAAAAACTCTAGCCCTGAAGCCTGGATCAGCTCGCGTAAAGTCGGAATGGTGTAGTCAATCTCTTGAGGATGGACGTACATGTCGGCAAAGCATTCATCCCGATGGTTTTCCATTGACCAGCGTTCTGTTTCTCGTTTTTTGAGACGGTTATGGTCTGGCAGTGCCGCAAAAAGTTGACGACCGACGCTCACGCCGTTGCTATAGTCGCTGCGTTGGTTGCCTTGGAGGAGTGCGATCGCCTCTTGCATCAGACTAATTTCCCAGCGACCTAACGCGCCGTAGACAAAAATATGAAAGATACCGCCAGGAGCCAGTTTTTGGGCTAACGCTTGAATCCCACCAATGGGGTCGGCAGTGTGATGCAGCACGCCTACAGAGTTAATGAGATCAAATTCTCCAGGAAGCTGCGCGACATCAAAAAGGCTCAACTGCTGAAACGTAACCCGCTCCGCCACACCAGAGCGCTCAGCGCGTTCTTGGGCGACGGCTAAAGTCCCTGCGCTGAGGTCAATGGCGACAACCTCTGCTTGGGGGTTGAGATGGAGTAGATACTCGGTGCTTACGCCAGAGCCGCAGCCTGCGTCTAAAATGCGAACATCTTGCTTGGCAGGCTTTTGGCCTGTGCAGAAGCTATAAGCCGTATTCCAATTCCAGCGCCAGTTATAGCCTGGGGGTGGATCGTCTGAGAGTGGGTCTGGCGGAAATGGGTAGGTGTCGTAAAGTTTGGCAACGGCAGCGCTAATGGATTGAGCCTCGGACATAACAAACCTTTCACATCATGAAGGATCGAGAAAATGAGACAAGATTCTCATTCTTTCTTGTGGGGTATGCCCGAATCGTACCAAAACAAGGGGCTAAGCTAATCGATGGATTTTGCGGCTGCCTGAATGAGGCTGTTACTCTCTTGATTTGCATCAGGGATTACGGTGGCGGCTCCCAGATGTAGCGTAACTACGGGTTTACTGTTGGGGGCAAGATACGGCAAGACACTAAATTGCGATTGCATTAGCTGAATCACAGATTGAACCCCTGTTTCTGGAGTGTTGGGTAACAGAATTGCAAACAGATGATCTTGATACCGTGCCACCACATCGGAGGGTCGATTGACGCAAGACTGAAGCGTCTCTGCAATGGACTGTAAACACTGCTCCAGCGCCTGCCCTCCGTAAACTTCTTGATACGCAGTCAAGCCGTTAAATGAACAGAAAATGAGGGAAATCGGGGCTTTGTCTCGACGCATTTGCTTCCATTCTTCGGCAAGTCGAGATTCAAACCGACCGCGATTTGCAACTTGAGAGATGCGGTCTGTGGT
>JBGSVR010000421.1:0-2627 GCA_041752855.1 Thermosynechococcaceae cyanobacterium | reverse complement strand
GAACCACCGCAAGCACCCAACGTTGTCGCAATCCCTAAAGCAAAAACTGCTGCCAAAATTTTAGTGTTCATAATCTTAGACTCCTCACTACATCAAACGTGAAACTAAAGACATTCTACAAGAAATTTACATTAACTCGGTTACAGCCGAGACAACGTTAAGCTAAGGCGATGTTTTAGGCGCTGCGGATGGAGATACTGTAGGGGTAACAGTTGCCGTCACTGTAGGAGAGCCTGTTGCAGAAACAGTAGGAGTCACAGTTGCAGAAACCGTTGGCGACCCAGCAGGAGACGCAGATGTCGTTGCAGCAGGAGACGTTTCTGGAGAAGCTGCTGGCGTTTCTGAACCTGAGCCACAAGCGCTTAGGGGCAGTAAAAGACCCATGACAGACACAACAGCAATCAACTTACTCTTCATAAAATGTTTATCAAACACAACTAATGGAAATAGATTTTCTATCGAGTACCCCTACGCTGTCAATCTTTTAATTCATATTCATAGAATATAAAGGGGTTGACGAAGGATACCTGATCAGTTTACTTCAGAGTGCTGCGTTTGATGGAGATAGTCAAAGACGGTTTTATCGCCAATATCTGGGGGGATAGACTGTATGTCTTTGTCTAGAGCAAACCACAAAAACAAAATCGCCCAGGCACCCAGCAGTCCTTTCTCGATGGGCATTGAGAGTGCGCCTAACCAGTGACCTAGCAGCAGCACGGGAACCAGCAATATCAATGCTTTAGCCTGAGGCCGATTGAAGCAAAAGGCTTCTTTAACAAATAGACCTGTAAGCGCAATGAATACAAACCCGACACCCATTAGCTCAAGGGCAAAGGGTGGATAAAGCGTTGTAACCAGAGCCTGAGGCTGAAGGATAAATACGGTGAGTGCGGTTGCACATCCAAGCCCCCAACAAAGCTGGAGAGCAATATGAAGCGGCTTAAGGTAAATGTGAATAGTCCATAGGCACAGCCCCAGTGCGGCACAAAACAGCGCAAACAAAAGGTCGAGCGCTATGGGTAGGCTGGGTTGGGCACTCCACCCTAAGGCCAGAACAGTGCCAAGGCCAAAGGCGATCGCCGCAGTCGTTAGCCCAGCGCGATATAAGACCACGCTCAAGCGATCTTGAGACGTTACCGTAAACTCTCCAAACTGTCCTTGATAAACTTCACCAGTCTCTTGTAGCCATGCCGTCAGCATAGGCACCTCTTTTTTGTATTAAATGGGGTGAACTTCTTTCAGATTAAGCCATCTGAGGGGTGAGTCGCTGAGTATAGTTCCGTACATCTACCGATGGCATCCGACCTTGGACGCAAAACATGGTCTCTAGATATTTCTTTCTAGAAAGAAATTTATATTTTGTGGCTCTACTTGAGTAAAATCAATGCCCAAACGGGGCAACCTAAAAACACGATAAGAAAGAAGATAGCGTTTGCGTAAGCATCTCAAGATTTTGCAGCGTTAGCCCCTCAGCATAAATATGCATATATGTAAAATTACCTAAGTAATTGCGCGGATAAATCTTGTTAGATTTATCCGCTAAAACCCGTGTTTTAACGATGGTTTTGAGGGTGAGGTCTGCCGATAATGAGACTCAATGGTTCATCAATGAAAGCGGACACCCCACCATGGCTTACCAAACTTCTTCCCATTCCCAAACCATCGAACTGCTTATGGCCTATCGCCAACGTCCTTCGGTACAGTTGCGCAATCGTCTCGTAAAGCTCAACTTAGGTTTGGTTCGCAAGGTGGCTCATCGTTTATCGCACCAGTGTGCTGAACCCTACGAAGATCTTGAGCAGTGTGGCTATCTGGGTTTAATTACGGCGATCGAGCGTTTTGACCCCTCTCAAGGCTATGCCTTTAGCTCTTTTGCAGTACCCTACATTAGAGGCGAAATTCTCCACTTCTTGAGAGACCGCGCCAACACCGTTCGCATTCCTCGTCGCTGGCAGCAGTTGAGCCGCGATGGAGAAAAGGCCAGACAGGCACTATCAATGGAGTTAGGTCGTCAGCCCAATGACCAAGAAATTGCAGGCGCGCTCCAGGTTGATCTGAATGAATGGCGCTCTGTTAAATTGGCATCTTCTAACCGCGTGCCGCTAAGCCTCAATGCCCGCGTGCCCTCCAGCAGCCATCAGCAGGCCGATTCTGCCATGACATTAGGCGACACCCTCATGGATATCCGCACTTCAATTCACCAAGGCAACGAAGAAGAGCGTTTAGAACTACAGCACGCCCTAAGCCAACTTGAAGACAAGACCCGTGAAATGATTGAATCGGTTTTTCTACATCAGCATTCTCGGCAAGAAGTGGCTGCCCGCATTGGTGTTAGCCCCGTAACCGTGACCCGCCGCATTAAAAAAGGTATTGAGGAACTGGTTGGTTTGCTGCATCAGCAGTCTACCTTAACTGTTTCGGCTGAAGCATAAGGTTTAAGATGAGCGCATGTTGTCAAAGTCTGATGATTTTCAGTAGACACCGACGTAGGGCAACCGCATGAAAAAGCTGGGGTAGGGTGAAGTAAAGTACTGTCATTGGAGAAGCCCCATGAGTCAGGTCATCGACGCAAGCATACTGACCCATTTTGGCAACCTAGAAGATCCTCGTGATATCCGAGGGAAAGA
>JBGSVR010000420.1:0-2309 GCA_041752855.1 Thermosynechococcaceae cyanobacterium | reverse complement strand
GTCCAGGTCAGGTCGCCCCGTGGAGATAGCGTTGGGGCGGCGGTCGCCTGCAAAAAGTGGAGATAGGCTTGAGTGCGATCGCGTCCTCTGGCAATAACCTGCTGACGCTCTTGCCGACTCACGCCCGTGAGTACCGCGCCGAATAAATAATCATTCCCGCAACCTTGGGGTGCATCGGGTCCTAAAGGACTGGTGCCCCAGTTCATGACGCTGACATCCTGGTCATGCACCGTGCCGTCTTCAATGCTGCGCTGAAGGCGACGATAACGAAACATACCCATGGGGTCAAAGAATGCTTTGGCTTCCCAGCCGTTTTTCCCTTTAAGCCAAAAGGTGCTGGGGAAGGACTTAGGATCAAGCCACGGCTCAATGCCATAGCCAGCAGGTGCTGGGATAGAAACAGGAGATAACGCTTTTTCGACTACGGCACAAAAGGTAAACGCCTGTTGACACAAAGGGCGAGGCTCCTCGGGCAAAATGGCTTCACCTGTCTCGCTGCGAGATTCTTGACCTATGCGAGATTCGATTTTGCCTAGCGCTAGTAGATCGCCTAAGTCGGTGGCTTCAATCACAACATCGCCATTGACGGTGAAGGTTCTGCCGTTTTCTAGGTCTTGGAACACAACCCCTGTTACACGGCGATATTCGCCCTCTACCTCTTGCATCAGTACCTGAGCTGATTCAGCCAAGGGAATAATGGTGAGCCGACCTGTTTTGAGGTAGGGTTCGATGCCTTGATTAAGGGCGATCGCCGCCACCACAGGCGTTACCGAAAAATGGCTCACCCAGCTCCCACCAGGGTTATGAATCACGCGCCCTGCCACAGGCTGGAGCTGCCGTTGGCGATCGCGGAACTGGCGCTGCGCTCTAGAGATGCAGAAAAACTCCCCATTCTCAAGCTGATTGGGGTCACGCTGGTCGGCAGGCACTAGCGCCTTAGGTGCCATCAGTGGCGCATCATCAGACGCGGGGAGTGCCTGAGCCGTAAACTGTCCGCCCAAAACTTTTTGAGGCGCAACTATACAAACTGCCGCACCCGCCTGGAGCGCACCCAAAGCCGCAGCGTAGGCCGCCGTCGAACCGCCCACCACCAAAATTGGGAATTGCAGCACCTGCCCATTTTCGGGTCTTAAGAAGGCGCTATCGTCCAAAATTCCAGCAGATGATGACATAGGCGTTGAGCAACCAATACAACCCGAATTCAAGAAATGACATTACCTTAAAAAAGGCGTCATGAGAACAAAACGTGTCATCAGAGAATCGTCCGGCGATCGCCCTTATCTTAGGCGCAACCCAAGGTATTGGCTTGGGGTTTGTGAAACACCTGCTGCAACAGCCCAATATTTCCACAATCTTCGCTACTTATCGCACAGCAGAAGCCGCCAGTGAACTGTTGGCGCTTAAGGCCGCTTCCCCAGATCGCCTCATCTGCTCAGCCCTAGACATCACCGATGAAACTCAGATTGCCGATCTAGTACGGACTATTCAGGCCACCACGCCAATGCTCCACTGGGTGGTCAACTGTATCGGCGTTCTCCATGAAGGCGCACTTCAGCCAGAAAAGAGCTTAGCTCAAATTAATCCAGAGCGGCTAATGCAGTATTTTCAGGTCAATAGCGTTGGCGCAATTCTGCTGGCAAAGCACCTCATGCCGTTGCTCAAGCATCCTGAGCGCAGTATTTTTGCGACCATCTCCGCAAAGGTGGGCAGCATTGGCGATAACCGCATCGGGGGCTGGTACGGCTACCGTGCATCTAAAGCGGCACTCAATATGTTTATGAAAACAGCGGCGATCGAGTACGGACGCAAAAGCCCCAACACTATCATTGCGCTCTTGCATCCCGGCACGACCGCTACGCGCCTCTCAGAACCCTTTCAGCGAAACGTCCCTCCTGAGAAACTGTTCTCAACCGAGCGCACCGTTGCCCAACTGTACGCTGTGCTGAACCAGCTTGAGCCTGCTAACAGCGGTCAATTCTTTGCTTGGGATGGGGCAGAACTGCCCTGGTGATGGGTGCGGTGTTAAAGAGGGCGATCGCAGGTTGTTAAAAACTCGCAACATTTGTTAACATATCGATAGATTTTCATTGATTTGTTTTCTCCCCCTACTGTTTCGGCAGTAGGGCTTTTTTATGACGAAGGCAGAAGCACTCAGCTTGTCGATCGCCCTTCAAACTCAGTAAGCTACCCATAAAGGCTGACGCAAACGAGAGGAATCAATGGGCAACGCTCAAAATGTATTAGGGGGACCGCTGCAAACCTGCTGTACTTCGCCCATGACGGGGTTTTACCGCGATGGTTTATGCAGC
>JBGSVR010000419.1:0-5084 GCA_041752855.1 Thermosynechococcaceae cyanobacterium | reverse complement strand
TCACAGGATTGGTGGCCAGCCGACTACGGCAACTACGGGCCTCAAATGGTTCGGATGGCGTGGCATGCCGCAGGCACCTACCGGATTGCGGACGGTCGTGGCGGAGCAGCCCAGGGTATGCAGCGCTTCGCACCAATCAACTCATGGTGGGATAACGGAAACACAGATAAATCCAGACGGCTGCTCTGGCCTATCAAGCAGAAGTACGGCGCAGCACTGAGCTGGGCCGATCTGATGGTTCTAACAGGCAACTGTGCGCTCGAGATCATGGGTCTGAAGACCTTTGGCTTCGGTGGTGGTCGCATTGATGCTTGGGAGCCAGATCGCTCTACCTACTGGGGGCCGGAGTTCTGGAATGGTGAGCCGATTGGCAATATTAAGGAAAATCCTGGTCATCCTGATGAGATGGTCACTCGTACAATTCGGTGGGTTGGCAAGCCGGACGAGGAATACTATGACCTTGAAAACCCGCTTGCGGCTTCGCACCAGGCGCTTATTTACGTTAATCCAGAGGGTCCAAATGGCGAAGGCGACCCTTACGGCTCAGCACGAGACATTCGTGAGACTTTTGCACGGATGGCTATGAAAGACGAGGAAACTGTCGCGCTGATCGCAGGCGGTCATGCTTTTGGCAAAAGTCACGGTATGGTCTCACCGGATAAGATCGGTCCAGCACCAGAAGGCGCGCCGATTCAGGCGATGGGTATGGGGTGGCAGAATCCCGAAGGCACTGGATTTGCCGAATATACGATGACGAACGGAATCGAAGGATCTTGGACGCCAGACCCGACCCAGTGGGACAATAGCTACCTCACAAATCTGTTTAAGTTCGATTGGGAGCAAATTAAAAGCCCAGTAGGCGCTATTCAGTGGAAGCCAAGCAATCCTGATGCGCCGAAGACGCCAGATGCCCACCGACCAGGCGTTGAGCATCCGTTAATGATGATGACTTCGGATATTGCATTGAAGGTTGATCCGTCCTATCGCGAGATCTGTCAGCACTTTTTGAATGACTTCGACTACTTCAGCGATGTGTTCGCGCGTGCCTGGTATAAGCTGACCCATCGGGATATGGGTCCGAAAACGCGCTATCTTGGCCCAGAAGTTGCGGAGGAGGATTTAATCTGGCAGGATCCGATTCCGGTCCTCGACCACGATGTCGTTGATGACGCCGATATCAGTTTTCTCAAGGGCAAGGTTTTAGAGAGTGGACTCTCTGTTTCTGCACTTGTATCGGCTGCCTGGGCATCGGCATCGACCTATCGAAACTCTGATAAGCGCGGCGGCGCAAATGGGGCGCACGTTCGCTTAGATCCTCTGAGAGGTTGGGAGATGAATCGTCCGCAGGAACTGGGTGAGGTGCTATCGACCCTTGAGCAAATTCAGGCGGACTTTAACGGTGCTCAGTCGGGAAACAAAAAAATATCGGTGGCAGACCTCGTTATCCTTGGCGGCTGCGCTGCGGTCGAGAAAGCTGCACAAGATGCCGGGTTCCCCGTTACTGTCCCGTTTACGCCGGGTCGGATGGATGCCGTTTCGGAAATGGTGGATGCTGAGAGCTTTGACTGGCTGAAGCCAGTCTCAGACGGTTTCAGAAATTATCATAATGAAGCCGTTGGCTACAAGGTAAAGGCGGAGCGTATCTTCCTTGATCGGGCACAGCTCCTCACGCTGACCGCGCCTGAGTGGACAGTTCTTGTTGGCGGACTTCGCGCCCTCGATCAGAATTGGGATCATTCAAAGCACGGCATTTTCACAAACCGACCTGGAGTCTTGACCAACGACTTTTTCCGCGTCCTGACAAGCATGGACTACGAGTGGAAGCCCGTTGATGATCGCGAGATGCTCTTTGACATTTGCGACCGTAGAACGGGCGAAACGAAGTTCACCGCAACGCGCTGCGATCTGATCTTCGGTTCGAATGCAGAGCTTCGTCAGGTTGCTGAAGTCTACGGCGCGAATGATGGTCATGAGCGTATGGTCAAGGACTTCGTCGCGGCCTGGAATAAGGTGATGATGCTTGATCGCTTCGATGTTCCTGCTGCATCAGCTAAAGAGGGATAATCCAAGCGAGGGTAACACTTGGGGTTAACTCTTAGAGCCTTAACTCAAGCTCAACAGATTTTGTCAAACCTTGGCACATGACCAAAGTGTTACCCTATTTTCAACCCATTTAAGCAGACCTAATTACTCGTTCTACAGGCATCGGGCAATATGGCGCTACTGGCATTTTCTTCGTTCACACGGGTCGCAAAGTGATATTGCTAAAGCAGTATCACGGCAGCAAGGGCAGGTCACGCTACTAAGTCGATTAGCTGCTGTCGCTCAGCAGATTACAGTCGCTGAAGCTGATATGCCCTGGAAAGCCAAGGCCAACATGTTCGCTCTTCTCAAACTTACAGCAGCTTTACAAACACAAAATCTCAGCCGCAACCTGGATATAGCGGAAGTCGTCAGTGCGGTGCTTCTGAATAGCGCTTATGAGCATGAGATGAGGGCGATCGTCCTTCCGATAGGGGATAAAACGATGAATTTTGAGGGAATGCCCTATCTCTTATACTTTATTCTGCCTAACGTTTATTTTCACGTCACGACCAGTTATGACATTCTTAGGCATTGTGGTGTAGAACTCGGCAAGATAGATTTTCTCGGTAAACCTTCCTAAGCCCACTACATCACGTTAAGTAAACCGCTCGTCCTTCCACCCACATTTTTTGCAGTCGTAATTGACCGAACCTTCTCCAGCAATACCTGCGCCGCACTTCGGGCAAACCCCAGTAAGCAAAGGGTGCGTGTTGAGGACTTCCCAGCGCTCCTCAGTCGTCAAATAATGCTCTGGCTGAAGCACAAGCTCACCGCCCTAATAATCACCGCCCAACGGCTCCCACTGTCCTGCCACTTCAGCAAAATTAGGGCATGGGCTTTGCGCTGGCTCTTGCGGATGAATTGCACAAACAAGGTACCCAGCGCCCAAGTGACCGCTGAATCGCTGGCAGCGATCGCATTCCTCAGTTTTCGCCATAGGCTTTCTCGCTGGGGCTGACTCTTTACTTTGCCTCATTCAAGAAAATCGCCTCTAATTCATCCTCGCTGTCAATTTCGCTGAGTTGCTGACCAGCCTCTTCAATCAGCCAATCTTTCCACTCTGCCTTAGTCCGTATCGCATCTAGTTCTGACAATCGCTGTGCGGCGATATCAATAGCCAGTTGTGACACTAAACTCATTACCAACAGCTCTTCATCTGGAAGAATCGACTGATTTCCAAAGCCTCGAGCAGGACTTAAGCCTTTTTTCCTTTTCGTCATTGTCGTATTCCCACATCATTCCATTCATAATCTCCTAAATTTATAGGACAGTCACCTTCGAGAAAAAGTGCAAGGGATTTTTTCGTGGATGTTTTTCAAATGACTCGATTGAGCTGCGATAGCCTCATGCTGCTGCTTCGCTTGGGCTAGTTTTGGAGATGGCGATCGCAGAGTAAAACGCCATCGGCTTGGACTATCCGGTAGAATTGGGCTTACTCTCACAGGCGATCACTTTCCTTGCAGACAGATTCACTTTTCTTCAATATCTTTAAGACCAGTCCCAGCGTCTTGTTTGAGTTACTCGGGCAACCTGCTAATCTTGCTAAAAACTACAGCTTTGACTCTGTTGAAATTAAGCAGGTGGGCTTTCGCATAGATGGTGTATTGCTGCCCAAACCGGATGCTGCGGATCAAACGGTCATTTTTCTTGAGGTTCAATTATTGAACCTCAAGAGGGTGCGGCTCTTTTGAGGTAACAAAACATTACGGAAAAACAGGCACTTTAGTAAATAATCTTGTCTAGGGGTCGGATTTGAGTGTCATGTATATATTTTTGGGGAGATAAGTTAGGGAGTAGACCGAATTCACACTACCGCCATGAAAACTCCCTCCTTGAGTTCTATCGAACAAGAAGTGTTTAAGTTGGCAAATGAGCAATATGAGATATTGCTCCACACCATTCGCTCTCCCGAATATCAGGCATTAGAGCACGGGGACGTGGAACAGTTTGTCCATCAAGAAGGAACAGAACTGCTGCGACGATTATTCCAGGGTCATCTAGACCTACGAGCCGCCAACGAAGTGCAATATCAAAGCTTGGTTGGTTCAGATCAACACACCCGTCCGCATCATCGCAAGGATACCCACCGTCAATTAGAGACCCTGTTTGGAGAGGTGGTTGTTACCCGAGTTGGATATAGCACCAAGACCGCAGGGGTCAGCGCCCTATACCCCGCAGACGGCATCCTCAACTTAGCGAGCGATCAGTATTCCGATGGACTACGGCGGCGGGTCGCTCAAGAAGCGTCCAAGGTGTCGTTTACTGAAACCGTAACGACCATTGCCGAAACAACAGGTGCCCAGGTCGGGAAACGACAGTGCGAAGAGATCACCGTCAAAGTCGCCCAAGACTTTAACGACTTTTATGCCCAACGAACCCAGGAGAGTCCAGAAACGACCACAGACCTTTTGGTGCTGACGACCGATGGCAAAGGGATTGTGATGCATCATGACGATTTGCGAGAAGCCACCGCAAAGGCAGCGTCTCGTGCCCAGCAAACCAGCAAAGTGCGCTTAAGTCCAGGTCAAAAACGACAACGCAAACGGATGGCTACCGTTGCCTCTGTGTACAGCACCCCTCGCTTTGTCCGTCAGCCTGAGCAAATCATTGGAGAGGACATCGAAAAGCCAGAACGTCCTGCTATTAGCAATAAGCGGGTCTGGGCCAGTGTTAGGGATGATGCAAAGGAGGTCATTGATTCTGCCTTTGAAGAGGCGAATCGCCGTGACCCCCAACACCAACGTGAATGGGTTGTTCTCGTCGATGGCAGTCTTCAGCAGCTAGAAGCAATGAAAGCCACCGCCAAGAAAAATAAGGTCTCTCTCACCATTGTCTTGGATTTTATTCATGTCCTGGAATACCTATGGAAGGCGGCTCACTGCTTTTTTACCCCAGGGGATAAAGAGGCTGAACCCTGGGTAAGGGAAAGAGCCTTACGCTTGCTCCAAGGGAAGGCCAGCGATGTCGCAGCAGGGATTCGACGCAGTGCCACGCTTCAA
>JBGSVR010000418.1:0-6568 GCA_041752855.1 Thermosynechococcaceae cyanobacterium | reverse complement strand
TAGTCAGAGCCGGAGAGATTGGCGATCGCCTGCTCAATGGTGAGGGGCTGATCTGAATGGGGTGGGATGGGTGACGGATCTAAGTCTTCTAGCGAGTTGGGGGGCTGCATCGGTTTAGCGCAATGAATCTCAAAAAATAGTTGTAACAGAAAATAAAGTCTATTTCCTTAAAACCCTTTTATGGCAAAGGCTACAGGCTCTTATTATGTCGTCTTTGGGCACCATTCCAAAATCTTTTTAGAGAAACTTGAGAAGTTTTGATCTAAGGGGCTGGCAAGCGCGTACTAATGACAACTGAATGAAATGAAACATTCAAACCGCAATCAATCACCACATTCATTAACGCTAGGAGAAACATCATGAAAAAACAACTGTTTGCTTCATTATTACTGATGGGGCTTGGCTTCGTATCTCTAAACAACCAGTCTAGTTATGCTTTTTCGCCGAGCGACCTACAAAAACTCAAAAGCACAGGCAGTTGCGAAAAATGCGATCTCAGCGGCGCAGACCTCAGAAATATAAACCTCAGCAAAGCCAATCTCAACGGTGCCAACCTGAGTGGTGCCAACCTGACGAATGCCAAAATCATAGATTCCGATCTACGGAGCGTCAATTGGAGTGGTGCCACCATTCAAAATACCAACGTGTATGGCACTCAAATCGCTATTTCTTCTCTTACCCAAACCCAGAATAATGGTCTTATCTTCAAGAAGCCAGAGGTATGGGTAGAAAAGACTGCCAATCCCATACCCGCACCTGCTCCGGTACAAGATTCATTCATATCCCTTACTCACGGAGGAGGATATGTTGCGAAATATACGCTGTTCTATTTTCGTCCGCAGCCAGGTGTGGGTATGCTTCCAAAAGTGGAATCGGGAACGATGACCGTTGGTTTTAATAAAAGATTCGCCATCCCTAAAGATGCAATAGGCACTACTTTTAGAGTTGAGATGGTTGGAATTGGGAGTCCGGTAATCATCAATACACCTATTGCTGTGGGCAAGCCAAGGTGCTTTTTAATAGAAGGGACTGTTTTTAATCGCACATACAAAGAGAATAGCTGTGGTTCCTTCTAAAAATTGTAAATACTTTAGCATTGAGCGATTAGGTACTGCCTAATTTTAGAATTTAGAAATATGCCTGATGGACTGTAGCGTATTGCAGTCCATCAAGTGCCGCAATCGCAAAATAGAAAGCCGAGGGTCAAGGACAATTTTTCGAGAAAGTTTTGAAAATTTGATCCAAGCCCCTTGCAGTTACGTACTAATGACAGAACAAATGAATGGAAACATTCACATCAAAATAAAAATAGGAGAAATAAAATGCTTCGTAAAATTGCTGCTATCTCAGCCTTTGCTCTCACATCATTGCCCATGATGGCCTTATCTGGAAGCATGGCCTTTGCCGCACCTGCTCCAAAAGTGACAGTATTTAACCAGGGTGGATATGTTGCTGACTATCAAGTCTCCTATACGGTGAATGGCAAACAGAAGACGACTACGGTTAATGCGCTTGTCGTTGGCAAGAAAAAAACGATTACGCTGCCCGCAAACAGCACTGGCATTACCGTTACGGGACAAATGAAAACGGGTTTATTTTGGGAGCCTAAGAGACAGATATTTAAGCAGCCTGCTAACGATGGAAGCTGTTTCAAAACTTACGGCACGATAATTAAATCGAATTGGTCTACAGACTGCACGGCTGATTTCTAAGAGAAAAACTTACATTAGAAAAACTTAACCTATCTCTCTGTTCTTCCCTTCGGTCACTCCGGTTTAGAATTTGACGCTTCAGCATGTTTACAAGATTAAAAAATCAACCTTGTAAACGTATGTTTGGGGTACGAGATGTCCCTATAAAATGTAGGAAACTCAAGTATAAATAAGGAGCTACGAAGCAACACCTTTGTCAATCCAGAATACTTTGTAGGAGAACGTACTTTGCACCTAAAAAATCGAAGCATTGTCAATGCCAAGAAACCTCGGCTTTTGAGTCTTTTGGTCGGTTTTATCCCTGCTTTCGTCGCGCCCATTTCTATGCTTGTATTGCCCAGCAAAATGTTGGGCGCATCTCAAGATCGGCCTGCCTATGTTGTTGCCCACCGTTGCAACACAGGCAGTCAGGCAACAAACGCAGTAAAAAATCAGGGTGTCAATGCGATCGAAGCAGATTTTATGTACGGTCGCCCAGACGTCGGGGCAGCGAAGGATTGGTATCTTGCTCACGATAACGTACTGGTTGATTCTGTCAGACTGAAGGACTGGTTAAAAGATGTCAGTCAGGAAGCATCTCGTGTAGCCTCACCGCTCACCCTTTTACACGTCGATATTAAAACGCCTGATGCTCCACTGGAAGACTTGTTTGACCAGCTTAAAGCAGAGCTTCCCACAGTCAATTTAATCTTTGATATTGGATTGGTAAAAAATGGAACGTACCTCGCAAGGATAAAAGATAGAATTTTGAACTACGACCGAGCCGTCGCAGCCATGGGGTTCGACGATTCGCCAACAGCGGTCAATGACTTTTTCAAGCAAGAAGGCTATCCGCTCAATAAATATTGGTACGAAATTGGTCTTGCGGCTGCATTTGTATGGAGTGCAGAAGAGCAAAACTGGGCTAGAGAGGCTATTAAGTCGCGTGATGCCGGTACAGGTCCGAAGGTGGTGATTTGGACTTTTGAAAAAGAGTCAACGGTCAAAGAATGGCTTGATGCGGGTGTAGACGCAATTTTGGTCAACTCAAGCGAGTGCTTTGGACGGACTACGGCTTTTGCTACAGATGCTGACACCCACGTGACGACTGCCAAAAATCTGACGAATGCAAAGTATGGCAGACGTACTGATAATGCGTTCCCCGTCGCGGGTGTTTCGACCAAAAATGATCCGGTGCCGAATAACCCTAGTCCTCCAGCTTCGCCTAATCCTGTTTACCAAGTCTCGATTAAAACTGGCGACAAAGTAGGCGCTGGAACCGACTCCAATATCTTCATGACAATTTATGGGGAAAAGGGTCAAACAGGGGAAATTCGACTAAATGGCTTGCTTTCTGGAAATGCATTTGAGAGAAATCAAATTGATGCTCTTGCGCTGCAAGGTTTTCTTGATGTTGGCACCCTCACAAAGGTGAAAATTCGGAGTGACGGAAATTATGCAGGCGCTGGGTGGTATTTAGAGAGAATTACAATCAACGGTAAGACCGCACGATTTGGCCAATGGTTTGAGAAAAATCAACTAAGCGCGGAGGCAAGTTTCTGATGATTGACCAAAATTGATACGAACTCAATTTTGGGATTAAGGACAGGTGGGTAATAATTGCTTTGAACCGCGATCGCCTTTATGCCCTTAACTCCAGAAACCTGGTTTAAGGTTTGGCGCTTCAGCACTGATGCGAGATTAGAATTCATGTCAATCTCGCAAACAAGAGCTTAAGGGGTGAGCTGTCCCTATAAAATGTGGGCAACTCAGGCACCAATGAGAAACCATGCAGAATTTATCGGATGCTGAACTTGTTCACAGTTTACGAGCGGGTCAGCAACGGGCGATCGCCGTTCTCTATGATCGTTACGCTGGATTAGTCTATAGCATTGCTTATCGAGTGCTGCAAAATGCTCAAGAAGCCGAAGATCTAACCCAAGATATTTTTGTCACCTTTTGGGAAAAAGACTACTTTGACCCAGATCGAGGTCGCTTAAGTAGCTTTTTAGGCGTTTTGACTCGTTCTCGGGCGATCGACAAAATTCGGCAGCGCAATACAACCCAGAGTTTTCTGGCTCGCTGGCAGCAGACCATTGCAGAAGGGTCTACAGATCCTTCTCCGTTAGAAGCTGCCACAACGCAAGAAACTCAGGCTACGATACAGCAGGCAATGCAGCAGCTCCCCGCCTTACAGCGTCAAATTCTAGAACTGAATTATTATCAGGGCTTGAGTCACAGCCAAATTTCTGAGTCTTTAGGTCTTACCCCAGGTGTCGTCAAAAGCCGTCTTCGGCAGGCGTTAGTTCAGCTCAAAACGCAGATCGTCCCTGGGCAAAGATAAGGATAGTTAAAAATGAAACACTCCACCCTTACCGATGAAATCAAAGCCCTCGCCGCTGGCTATGTCCTCGACGAGCTAGACCCAGAGGAACTGGGAGCCTTTGAGCAAGCGATGCAGTCTGACGTTGCCGTGCAGCAAGAAGTCCGCGACCTGCAAATGGTGCTGGGCGGTCTTGCGTTAGACGTACCGCAGCTAACTCCGCCCGCTCATCTGCGCGCGAAAACCTTAGCTGCCTTGGGTATTGATGAAATGGGTATTGATGAAAGGATGTTGGATGAACTAGAGGCGCTACCTCTTGGTCAACCTCAAAAAGCATCCCGCGCCAAAATTGACTGGAGTAAAATCATCGCCCTGTTTGCTCTACTTGCAACCGCAGTGCTGGTTTGGGACAACCTCCGGCTTCGGCAAGACCTGAGCCTTGCCCAGCAGCAGACCACCCCAAACGTTGCCGCCACTTTGTTGCAGCGCCCCAACAGCAAACTGGTTTCCTTAACCAGCCCAACCGCTAATCAGGCTAGCGGTACGCTTCTTTTTACCCCAGGCAAATGGCAAGAAGTAGTCGTGTCAGCCCAAAACTTACCGCCCCTACCTGCCGATCAGGTCTATCGGCTGTGGTTAAACCTCAATAACCAGCAAACTCTCTACTGTGGTGAATTTCAGACCAATCCAAACGGCAGCATTTCTCGTCCGATTCAGCCGCCCCAGGTTCCGCCCCCAGGCACAAAAGCCACAGGGCTATTTGTCACAGTCGCCCAGAAAGAAGCCGCTATTGCGCCGACGGGGAATCGGGTCTTGTCTGGCACCATATAGCCCAAGGACGTAGGGTGATCGAGTGATGGAATGAGAGACCTTTAATCCTTTTTTCATAGGTGTACTTTTCTATGCAAGTTTCCGCTGCAAATCCAAAAACATACTGGCAGCCCGTCTTAGCGATGGCACTCATGCAGGGCGCTATTGTTCTGTGTTGGATTGTGTATCGTTTGTATATTCCTGACCTGCTTGGACAGTTTGGCTTTCCCAAAAATGCAGCGGTCATTATTTTGGCGATCGAGGGGTTTTTGGCGGTTTTAATTGAGCCACTCTTTGGCAGCTTGTCAGATCGTCAAAAGACCCTATGGGGATTACGAGCGCCCTTTGTCACCATTGGCGTTCTATTAGCCTCGGCGCTGCTGCTGCTGCTGCCGACCATGATTCTGCTGGGCAACCCTGAAAGCGCTCTGCGGTGGCTCTTTGTCGGCATGGTCATTCTGTGGGCGATGGCGATGGCGATGTTTCGCTCTCCCATGCTGGCTCGACTAGGAGAATTTGCCTGTCAACAGGACTGGTCTTACGCGGCGAGTGTATTAACGCTGGTTGGCACCATTGCCGGAACCTTAGCTTTACCTGCGTCTAAACAAATTTTGCAGGGGCTGGGTGCTATACCCGCTTTTGGCATTAGCTCAATTATCTTGCTGCTCTCAGCCACCCTGCTGAACTGGAGTCAGCCCGCTCAAACAAATCTAGCGGTGATCGCCGCCAACGAATCGCAGCCGTCTAGGTCAAACCTGGGTTTAATCGCTCTAGCCGGAAGCACCGTAACCCTTGGTGTAATTTTAATGCAGCAGTTGATTGGCGTATTTGGTCAAGCCCAAACCCCCGTGCTGATGACCTTATTTTTGAGCGTACAGTTAGTGACGGTATTGCCCATTGGCAGAGCAGCCCAGCGATGGGGCAACATCCCCACAATGATGCTGGGATTAGGATTGCTCGGACTTGGGTTTGGGACGTTAATGGTGCCTTTACCAGCGGTTCGTTTATTCGCAGTTTTGCTATTGGGCTTAGGCATGAGTGGGGTTGGGGTTGCGACCATCCCCTTTGCCCTCATGATGGTGCCACTGTCTAGAGGTGGTCTCGGCATTGGCTTTTACTTTGGTGGCGCTGCCCTTGCAGGGGCGCTGTTTAACGTTTATATGTCCTATGCAAACCAACTTCCTCTCTTTCTAGGGTGGAGTGTTGGGCTATTCTCGTGGGTGAGTGCGATCGCAGTGCTATGGGTGAGCAAAACACGGAGCTTCAACATCTAAAAAACAAAGGGTGTCAGCCTCTTATAGAAGTTGACACCCTTTATTATTTGCCCTAGATATAAGTCAAAGACTTAGCTGAGGGTATTGATAGCGTAGTCAATATAGGAATTGGCTTCAGTCGCAGAGTCGCCAGAGAGACCGTGGTTCGCCTTGATGTACTTCAGCGCTTCAACATACCAGCTAGGGGATAGTTCAAACGTGCTGTTGATTTCAGCCAAACCAGCCACAAGATAATCATCCATAGGACCAGTACCACCTGCAACCAAGCAGTAAGTGATCATGCGCAGATAGTAACCGATGTCACGCGCGCACTTAGCCTTACCCGTTGGGGTAGAAGCATAGTTGTTGCCCTGCATGGTTGTGGTGTACGGGAATTTTTGGTAGACCGCATTTGCCGCACCCTCAGCCAAAGAAGAAGCCTTAGCAGACAAAGCCTTAGCAGCTTGAAGGCTAGGAGCAGCCTGACGGAA
>JBGSVR010000417.1:0-3503 GCA_041752855.1 Thermosynechococcaceae cyanobacterium | reverse complement strand
CACAGGCCCTGGAAACATCTATGTCACCCTAGCCAAAAAGCTGGTTTACGGAACCGTCGGGATTGATTCTTTGGCGGGGCCTTCTGAGGTTTTAGTCATTGCGGATCATCTCGCCAATCCGGTCTTTGTGGCAGCGGATCTGTTGGCGCAGGCCGAGCATGACCCCCTCGCCGCCGCCATTTTAATTACCACCAGTGCAGACTTGGCAGAACAGGTGGTGCATGAAGTAGAGGTTCAGCTTGTGAACCACCCACGACGGACGCTGACGGAAAAGGCGATCGCCCACTATGGCGTGGTGATTGTGGTCGATACTTTAGAACGCGCAGCGGAGCTTTCTAATGAGTTTGCCCCAGAACACCTTGAGCTGGAGGTGGCAGATCCTTGGGCGCTACTCGAAAAGATTCGTCATGCTGGGGCGATTTTCTTAGGCTCGGATACGCCTGAAGCGATAGGAGACTACTTAGCAGGACCCAACCATACCCTCCCCACATCTGGCTCTGCGCGGTATGCTTCGGCGCTGGGAGTTGAGACGTTTATGAAGCACTCTAGCCTGATTCAGTATTCTGGCACTGCACTGAATAAGGTGGCTAGTGCGATTGAGATTTTGGCAGAAGCGGAAGGGCTTCCCTCTCACCGAGATTCGGTACGTTTACGGGCGCGCGCTAAGCCTAATTACCCATAGTTTGACTTGTGGGGCAATCCGCTGCGTAAATACTCGTAACTGCTTTGTACTAGAGCCATAATTGTCGTAGTAAGGTCGAGAGACTGCTGCGAAACCGCGCATTTGGAGGCACGAAGCATGTTTAATCGAATCTTGGTGGCCTTAGATAGTTCTGACCAGTCAGACTACGTAATTCAGTGCGTTTTGCAGATTCAGCTCCAGCCCAGCACGATGGTTGTGTTGTGCCATGTCATTGAGCTATCCCAAACCAATCTAGAGCAGCCTGCTGACCTTCCGTTTATTGATCCAGAGCTGGGTCAGTTTCGGCATATTGAAAAGGCGCTTCAGGCTTACCAAGCAATGCTGCCCTGTCAGTCTGAGCTAGAAATTGTGATGGGAGAACCCACCGAAGAAATTATTCGTCTCGCTAATATTTACAGTGCCGATCTAATTGTGCTGGGCAGTCGGGGGTTAACAGGCGTTAATCGGATTCTCAAAGGATCTGTGAGCAGTCAGGTGGTAAGCGATGCACCCTGTACCGTCATGGTGGTCAAGCTGAGTTAAGCCTTAAGGCAATTCAGAAAAGTTTGTACCGCCGAGATTATGCCCTTCGGCTCCGCTCAGGGCACAATCTCTAGTCTCTAGCTGGCTGAGCGGCTTGTCCTGAGCTTGTCGAAGGGAGTCGAAGCCAGCGGTAAGTTGTTTTCCAGAAATCACCTAAGGCATTCCGGTAGCGCTAAAAAGGTCTTTAAGCGCAGTAGTGCCGCAGCATTGCCAGCCTGAAGTGGCAGGTAAGAAACCCCCTCTAGGCAAGACTGCACCCAGCCTTCGCCCCAGTGCCACTCGTGAACCCCATCTATCCCACGGCTTAGGAGCAGTCGCACGCCGTCTGGATCAATGGCGTCCACGTTGTGCGACACGGGCACAAACCCTGCCCAACTGGTAAACGTTAATCCAGGCGAAAGTTCTTTTGGCAGTGCTTCAAGAATCACTTGAGGCAGCAGCCAGCGCCGAAGTGAAGCAGTGTGTAAAAGCGCACGGGAAAGCTGGGATGCTGTTGCTTCTATTTCTACACGCATTTGGCTCTGCTGAAAATTTCCAAACATAGTGATGAATATAAAGGGTATTCAAAATTCAGAGTTTTTGTCTGCCTGCTGTTGCCATTGATAGCCAAGTTGACGTCCTGCTTTTTCGAGCCAGTCAGCGGCATGTAGAAGGCAATCACTGGTCGATTTTGGCGCATCTGATGCAGGAAAGCAGCAGGTTGAGCCAGGAGTCAGGGAGAAACACTGCCCTCTAAATGCTTGGGTTAGGCTCATCTGATCGCCTGGGATGATGGCTCCAGATAAAAGCGTGACGGGTACCCCTTCATTATGAGCCATTTGCGCGACGACCCAAGGGGCTTTGCCTTGGAGGGTTTGGCGATCGCTACAGCCTTCTCCCGTAATGAGCCACTCTACCTGCTTGAGATGATGGGGAATATTCATCAGCTCTGCGATAAACTGCGCACCGGAGGTATGGATACCGCCTAAAAGCTGAAGCGCAAAGCCTAGCCCACCTGCAGCACCAGTGCCAGGTTGGGTATGGAGCATTTGAATGGGCTGGTGAGGGGATTGCTGCCACTGCGTTATGGCCTGTTCTGCTAAAACTGCAAAGTGCTGGAGGCTGGTGTCAATGCGATCGCGTTCTTCTCTATCGACCAAACCCTTCTGAGCGCCGAAGGTATGGGTTGCCCCATTAATCCCACAAAGGGGACTATTAACATCTGACAGTAAGATGATGCACGTTGATTGAAGACGGGGTTCTAGCCCAGAAAAGTCAATACTCGAGAGCTGTGCTAAGCCTTCTGGCGTGGCTGGCAGGCATTGACCTTGAGCATCTAGCAGTTTGGAACCTAACCCAAGCAGCAGCCCTGCCCCGCCATCATTGGTGCAGCTTCCGCCAAGGCCAATGTAAAGCTGTCGAATGCCAAGGTCTAAGGTATGCCGCAGCAGTTCGCCTAAGCCGACGGTCGTGCGCTGGGCGACAGGATACGCCTGGGGTTCTGGATCAGTGATGCCAACTACCTGCGCAACTTCTAAAACCGCAGCAGGCTGCCCCAATATCTTTGCGCAATAGAACTCAGCTTTTGTAGGAGAACCTACGGCGTTTTGAACAACCCATTGCTCAATTTCGCCACCCAAAACGGCATGAAGTGCCGCCAAGGTGCCTTCTCCGCCATCTGCCATAGGCCACTGTAAAATTTTGGCAGAGGGCAAGGCTTGCTGGAGTCCTTTTGCAAGGGCTTGGGCGGCTTCTGTTGCCGTTAGGGTGCCTTTAAACGAGTCGGGGGCGATCGCAATGGTAAGCCTATGCCTTGGCTGAGGAATGTTCATTTATACATTCTCTGGCGCTTTGTATCGTCATGCCAGATTTTGTCAGCCACAGGAACTCGCATTGTTCCAATAAAAAAGGACTGCCGCCAAGAGCAATCCTTTGACTAAGTGCTAATACTTTACTGTATGCACCCTCCCACAGGATTTGCTGAAGCACAGTGATAAAGATCACACACAACACGTGATCTTTATCACTGCATAATCTTGCTTTGCCTGTATGTCTGCATAATGCCTTGAATCAGCCCTTCTAGGGTGTACTCCTGCGCTTCAATATCTACTCTATTGAGCAGCGCACGACAGGTTTTGGAGGTCTGGGGGCCAATGGAGGCCAGTCTAGTGGGCTTTAGGATCTGCATCCAGTCTGTCTCGGTAGACTGCTGGAGTAACTGCCAAAAGTGTTCAACGGTTTTGGAGCTGGCAAAGGTAATAACGTCGATTTTCTGCTGCTCAAGCGCTGCTAAAATCTG
>JBGSVR010000416.1:0-5218 GCA_041752855.1 Thermosynechococcaceae cyanobacterium | reverse complement strand
AGAACCAATTAGTAGGTTTTACGGCGAAGGGCGAAGCGAGAGACAATGCTGGTGGTTAAGACTAAAAGCACCAAAATTAATGAAGCTGCCCAGGCTAACTCCTGCTGATTCTTAAAGGGTACCGTGGCAAAGTTGAAGACGAGTACCGCTAATGAAGGAGTGGGTTGCGATAAGCTGTTGGGCCAGAATTGGGTAAACAGCGCAGTGAAGATCAGGGGAGCCGTTTCTCCGGCAGCTCTGGCGATCGCCAAAGTCACCCCCGTAATAATGGTAGGCAACGCCGCTGGCACTACAATCTGCAAAACCGTCTGATACTTCGCCGCGCCAACTCCCAATGCCGCCCACCGAATCTCTTGGGGCACAATCTTGAGCGCTTCATCTGTGGTGCGAATGATGGTGGGCAGCATCAAAATTGACAGTGCCGCCGCGCCCGCATAGGCCGAAAAAGTTTTGGTGGTGACAACAAATGCCGCATAGGCAAACACGCCCAAAATAATAGAGGGCACACCATTCAGGACATTTGTTGCAAATCGAATCCATTGAGCGGTTCTAGGATGGCTAAACTCTGACAAAAAGATCGCAGAACCTACCCCAATCGGGACGCTGATGAGAGAGGCTAGCCCCACCATAATGAGCGTACCCACAATGGCGTTAGCAATACCGCCGCCTGGAGCCATGGGAGGCGGGGGAAGTTTGGTCAACAGGTCTAGGTTTAATCGGCTTACCCCTTTGAGCAGCACATAAGACAGCACTGCAAGTAGGGGAATCAGCGCCACAACAACCAGCGATCCCGCCAGAACCGTCATGGCTTTATTAAAAATTGATCGCGCGTCTGAAGATTTACGAGTCAGATACATAGCGTGAAACCAATGGGTATCTCTGATGGTTAGTGCTGGAGAATTTTTCTAGATCTAGCAGGGGCAAAAAAAGGCTTAAAACTTCTGAACCTTCATCACAATCCACTGGGCTGCAACGTTTACTAACAGCGTGAGCGCAAACAAAATTAAGCCTGCGTACATCAGCGCAGAAACCTGAAGCCCACTGGCTTCTGCAAATTGGTTTGCCAATAGAGAGGCGATCGTGTTGCCAGGTGCAAACAAAGAGAAATTAACGCTGTTGGAGTTACCAATTAGCATGGTCACTGCCATCGTCTCGCCCATTGCGCGACCGAGCGCCAGCATAATGGCTCCCACAATGCCCGAAAAGGCTGCGGGTAACAGCACCCGAAAAATTGTTTCCCATCGGGTGCCGCCTAGACCGATAGAAGCCTGACGCAGTTCTGGTGGTAATGACGTGAGCGCGTCTCTAGAAATTGCGGTGATGGTAGGCAAAATCATAATTGTTACTACAATCGCCGCAGGCAGCAGGCCAGGGCCAGAGGGGCTGGTACCAAACAGTACAAACCATCCTAGATTTGTGTGGAGCCATTCCCCAAAAGGCCGAATGAGGGGAATTAGGACAAAAATGCCCCACAGACCATACACTACGCTAGGAATAGCCGCCAGCAGCTCTACGAGAAAAACAAGAACAGTTCTAAAAGAGACGGGCAGAAAGTCTTCGCTCAAAAAAATAGCAGAGCCAACCCCAATGGGAATTGCCAAAAGCAGCGCCACAAAGGACGTCATGAGCGTGCCGTAAATCATCGGCAAAACACCATAGCTGCCCTTAACCGGATCCCAATCTTGCTGAAAGGCAAACCCCAAACCAAAGGCTTTAATCGCGGGAAATGCTTCAATGCCAACCTGAACTGCAATCAGCACCAGCACACCTGCAATCGAAAAAGCGCAGATGCGGGTGATCCAGATAAATGTCTTATCTAAAATCTGTCCCAGGCTAGATTTTGACTGAATAAGCTGTGTGGGTGCCGCCAATTGTGAAGTCATGATGCTCTCAAAGGATGATTTCGCAGACGAGTCTGATAAGCGCTCAACGGAAAAGACTTAAATAAGGGGCGGGGTTCTCGACTGGGACATTGCCAGGCGATTACCCAAACGCCCCCTAAATGCACCACATCTAATAAAGTGTGATCTTACTTAACAGCAATTGAATCAACGGCTGTTTTAACCTTAGTGACTACCGATTCGGGCAGTGCCACATAACCCAGTTCAGGGCTAGCTTTTTGCCCTTCGGTGAGGCTGTAGTTAACGATCGCCTTAAGGGCTTTCACCTTATTGGCATCGGAATAGGTCTTATAAGCCAGAATCCAGCTATAGGTGACGATGGGGTAAGCATCTTTGCCTTCGGGATCGGTAATAAAGACCCGTAGATTATCAGGCAGCTTTGCCGCTGCTAAGGTTGCTTGAGCAGAGGCGTCGCTAGGTTCAACAAAAGTACCTGCTTTATTTTCAAGCGTCGCAAAGGTCAGACCGTTTTGCTTGGCATAGCCATACTCAACGTAGCCGACCGAACCTTTATTCTGCTGAACTTGGGCAGTAATGCCTTCGTTGCCTTTTGCACCCGTTCCAGTCGGCCAGTTAACGGTTTTCCCGTCGCCCACTTTGGTTTTCCATTCGCTGCTAATGGCGCTCAAAAACTTAGTAAAGACGCCCGTGGTGCCGCTGCCGTCAGAGCGATACACAACGCCGATAGCAGAATCAGGCAGCTTAGCGTCGGGGTTAGCCTTGGCGATCGCCGCATCGTTCCACTTTTTGATTTTACCCAAGAAAATATCGCCCACGACCGCGCGGGAGAGCTTGAGTGGTGTTTTGACATCTGGCAGATTGTAAGCCAGCACGATAGAGCCAGCCGTCATGGGCAACAAAAGTGCGCCCTTAGGGACTTGCTTAATCTCTTCATCTTTCATGGCGACATCACTGGCACCAAAGTCAACGGTGCCCGCAATAAATTGCTTAACACCCGCACCACTGCCCACGGACTGGTAGCTCACCGTAACCGTAGGATTGGTTTTATTGAAGTCTGAAAACCAGCGTTGGTAGAGAGGCGCTGGGAAAGATGCTCCAGCACCACTCAGCGTGACGTTTTCTGTGACGACGGGGCTACCATTCGGAGATGCAGCACCACTCTTAGATGCTGTAGGAGCATCTGATTGTCCACAAGATCCTAACCCAAGGGTTAAGGCCGCAGCAGATGCGGTGATAGTCCAGCGAATTGCTTTAGAACGAAGAAACATCAGTTTTTTCTAACTTCTACTCAAGGGATGGCAATGTAATACTACAGGCCGCTGGTAAAATAGCATACAGACTGCAAGTAAAGAACAGGTTAAGGGACGTCTTTTTCCCTCAGTCCTTGGCATCGCATCAACAGAGTTAATGAAGCGTGGAGCTATGCGCTTCTCATTAACCTTCTCTTTACTTAAACGGTGTATTTTTAAGACTGCCGATTAGTCTAGGATCAGATCTGGTGTGCTTCTCGGTTCGCTCTGATCTTCATCAGTCTAATATATGAACCCTACAATTGCCTCTGCTACCAGTTCCGCCACGCAGTATACGCTTCAGACCGAAAATCTATCGGTTTACTATGGCGGTATCTTAGCCGTCAAAAACGTGTTTTTAGATATTCCCAAAAACAAGATTACGGCACTTATTGGCCCCTCAGGGTGTGGAAAAAGCACGGTACTGCGCTGCTTTAACCGCATGAACGACCTAGTGGCGAGCGCACGAATTGAGGGAAATGTCCTGTTCCACGGCACCAATCTTTACGACAAACGGGTGGATCCGGTCGTAGTCCGTCGGCAGATTGGGATGGTGTTTCAAAAGCCGAACCCGTTCCCTAAATCTATTTATGAAAACATTGCCTTTGGTGCCCGCATTAACGGGTACAAGGGCAACCTTGATGAGCTGGTCGAAAAATCGCTTAAAAGAGCTGCCCTTTGGGATGAAGTAAAAGATAAGCTCAAGGCCAGCGGCTTGTCATTATCGGGTGGTCAACAGCAGCGGCTGTGTATTGCTCGGGCGATCGCCGTTAACCCCGAAGTCATTCTGATGGACGAACCCTGTTCAGCGCTCGACCCCATCTCAACCCTGCGGGTCGAAGAGTTAATGAACGACCTCAAAGAGCAGTACACCATCATCATCGTCACCCACAACATGCAGCAGGCATCACGGGTTTCTGATAAGACCGCCTTCTTTAACGCTGAAGCAACGCCTAAAGGTGGCAAAGTTGGCTATCTCGTCGAATACGACGAAACCGTCAATATTTTCACCGACCCCAAAGAAGACATTACGCGAGACTATGTGTCAGGGCGATTTGGCTAGGGTCACACTCTGATTGATCGCAGATTAAATTAATAGAGGGTTTTGAGTGAAACCCCCTTGAAGTAATGGGTCAGAATGGTCTGATAGGGTTTGCCCTGCATTGCAAGCCCATAGGCTCCCCACTGGCTCATCCCAAGTCCGTGCCCAGAACCCTGTCCTGTAATCTGAAACCCAATCGGTCTAGCCGCTTTAGTGCCTGCCACCGTCCCAAATTCTGGCTTTGCTGCAAAATATGTACTCTTGAGTCCCAACGCGCGACGCGCATCGCTCCCTTTCATCAGGAGTGAGCCTCTGCTGCCTTGAACTTTTAGAACCCTGACTCGTCCGACGGGGGTCGTTTTGACAGGCGTCATCGAAATAATGTCCCCAATACCTGGAATGCGCTGGCGAATCTGACTCGCAGTTAAAGCCAAATTCCACTGAAACACAGGGGCAGCCTGGTCAAAGTCTGGTACCCCACGGAGGTAGGGTACAGCCCTCACCCACACATCTTCTGAATTTTCGGTATGACCACCCGAGGCCGAGTGAAACACAGACTCTATGACCTTGCCCTGATAGGTCAGCACCTGCCCAGCGGTCGCCTGAGCTGCCGCCTGGGTCGTATTGGCTTCGCCGTCTAGCCCTGCATAAACCTGGGATGTGGTAGTGCTTAAGACGTCAAAGAGCTTATATTTAGGGTGCTGCTGCTGAAAAATAGCGTAAGATCGCGCTGCAACCGCCTGAGCTTTTAATGCCTCAAGAGGCCAGATGGGGTACATTTCTTTACCCACCACGCTGGCAACATAGTCTTCGATGTTCAGATCGTTGATGACCGTCAGGCCACTACTGCCGCTTACGAGCTTTACCTCACCACGGTACCAGCGTCCTCCAGCGGTGCGGTTGCTCCCTACATAAACAAGTCCCTTGTCTTTCGGCTTAACGGTAATCTGCCACGCTTTTTTACCATTGAGGCTCACCCCGCCCGCAACATCGGCGGCGGTGAACCCCTGTAAAGCCGGAATCTG
>JBGSVR010000415.1:0-16967 GCA_041752855.1 Thermosynechococcaceae cyanobacterium | reverse complement strand
TTATCGGGTAATTCACGATGAGCCGGAAGCTGATTTAGCTTGCAGGTCAATGAGATTTTTGTAGGGGTCGCCATAGCGAGGATTTCCTCAACAGTGAGTGGTGTTGCAGTGGTTTGAGCTTGGTCAATGGGCGTAGGTTTGGCGGCGGATTTATCAGCAGATTTAGCGCTTGAAGCCTTGAGCGGAGGCTGATAATGGGTTGCTTTTGGTGGAGGGTAGAAGGGGCCTTCAGCTTCAATTACTGTTAATCCAGTTCCTTGCACTTCTGCTCTGATCTGCCAAAAGCGACCGTCAGCCTCAGGGGCGTTTTCCCAAACAATCGGGACAAGGACTCGCAGAACCTCATCCTCTGGATTTTCCAGACGATTTCGGTAAACAACGAGGTACCGAACACCCCACAGATTTTCCCAACATCCTTTTAACTTCAAGCCAAGTTCAGAATTCTGCGTGATATTGAGAAGCTTAAAGGCTAACTTTCCATGCAGGGCAACAGGAAAGACTCTGAACTGTTGAACTTGTTCCGGTAGGTGAAATTTACGAACCCTCTTAGGAACAAAACCAAGAACAGGGAATACTGTCTTACCGATTAAAAGCGTAGAATCCTTCTTGCTAAGGCTTAGAATGCCTTCGACAGTGCCGAAGCCTTGGTACTTAAGCGGTTGAATTTGTTCTGTAAGCTCAGTCATTCAGTCTTTTCTGGCAATTGCGAAGATAATAGCGTTTTATGGACATTTTTGAGTAATTTCGAATGCCTACCCTCAATTTACGCTACTCCTACCATGCGATCGTTCTTCCCCCGTATTGCCCCCGCAGCCAATGAGTCTAGTCATCCAACCCTGCAAAATCCAACAATGCTAGCGTCTGAACTTGGGCTTCCTGGCAAGCGTGTCTTAAATTGCCTCAACATTCTCTTCTCCTGTGCGAATTCGGATAATTCTAAGGACAGGAGACACAAATATTTTCCCATCCCCAATCTCGCCAGTTCGAGCCGTAGTTTCGATTTTATTGATCGCCAAATCGACTTGGCTGTCTTCCACGATAATCTCAATCTTGATCTTCGTTAAAAATTCAATGGTGTATTCAGAGCCTCGGTATCTCTCCGTTTGGCCTTTTTGTTTCCCAAAGCCACGTACTTCAGAAATGGTCATGCCAGCAATCCCTGCATTCACAAGAGCGATTTTAATGTCGTCTAGCTTAAAGGGGCGAACAATTGCTTCAATCTTCTTCAAAGTCTTTCTCCAGGGGCATTTCTATCAACGGATAGGAATATGTATCAGAATATACTATTTCTGAATTCAGTGAGCAAAATCTACTCCATCTAAGTCAATGTCTACAGGGACTCTTTAAATAGACACAAGAGAGCCATAGCTCAGACATTCAAAATTTGTTTTTTGCGGTGTACAAAAAGGCAATTGCCACTGACGAATGCGATCTCTGTTAATGCTTGAGCGTATATTTTGGCTCACCCTTTTGGGTCTGTATAGTCCATCCGTCTGAGCTTACGATCAGAAGACATCCCACACGAAGGATTTAGGTTCGTGCTTGTTTTGCTTCAGCGATATTGGCTGGGGCGCTCTGAATGAGTCCAAGGATTCACGGACGCAGAATGGAGATGTTTCTTGTGAACCCTGACTGAGGCTTTAATAACCTGTAAATTTAAGGGTTCTCCAATTTCTCGTTCTAGCTCGATCACCTTATCACTAAAGTATTCAATCGTTTTCCGAGTGATCCAGCCTCTTTCGACAAGAATGTCTCCGAATCTCATCCCTGTTGCTTGTTGGTCACACAGGGTCACATCTACCTGCGCTTTAGTGAGCAATCCTGCATCTACTAGATAGCCGCCCATACGTTTCGAGATTGGATCGTAGCTCATCATAAGATTAAACAGTTGAAAGGACTTTTGCAAAAACAATGTTGATTGCTTGATTTTGACTTAAGAACTATCTCTGCACGTTGAATCGAATTTCTGACTCTCTAGAAACAATCCAGCGGAAGTTTTAGCGGAGGCGAAACGTCAGCTTTGAGCCAACCACTCGCTCAAGTCATCCAACTGCACAAAATCCAGCAACGCCTCACCCAACGCCTCGAGCTGTGGCAAAGCTAGCGCTTGTACTTGGGCTTCAGTGCTGGCAGGGAGGGTATTGAGCCGGAGTCTACGCGCTAGTTGGCGAAGGACGAGCGATCGCGCTTCTTCGGTTCTGCCACGCTGCTCATCTTCTTGGCGACCTTCTTGCCGAATTTCTTGATACCAAGGCGATTCACGTAGTACTGTCACATCCCACCTCATGATCTGCTGTACCAGGTCTGTCTCCAGTACAAAGCTGGCAAAGAACCCTAGCAACGATTCTAACTCAACCAACTGCTCATTCTGTTGAAGCTGCACCAAAGCCCGTCTGACTGTCTTCTCATTGCCGCCATCCTTGAGTACCGGAACAAACGGCAACAGAGTATCTAACGATTGCTCGAACACCATCTCAGCATCGACTTCCCAGAGGTTGATGACATGGAAATCTTGACGAGCCTGAAGCCCAAGGAAATCTGACTCAAAGCGATCGCACACGACCGTTGGATCCGAAGGCGGCAAAATATTGACCAACACTGGATAGACAGACAATCCATATTTCTCTTGGGCTAGCGCTGCATAGGCTCTCATCCGCAATGGCATTTTAGTGGTGTAGCGTAACTGCAACTCAGTCAGAATTAGAAAGTCGCCATGAATCGGGCTATGCACCTTCATGAGGACATCATTTTCTCGACTGACCCATTGAAAATCCGATCCTATGATGTCCAGAAATATCACATCGTCTTGTTGAGTGACCCACTTTGCCCAAGCGTCAGGGGCTAAGCCCAAGAGCCGTTTACCGCCGATATCCGCAACTTTAGCCACGCTCTAAATCCTGATGACGCAAGACGCTCTTTGTGGCCTCAGTCATTTTACCGGATGGTGGCATTGTTAAAGGGGGTGACGGTATTAGACAAAATATGAATTGAATATTTGCCAATTTATTTTGATGATACGATTCCTGTATCTGCGTCAAAAGGAGCCAAAACGCATGAAAGCACTAGTCCTTGCTCTGATTGTAATAGCTCTAAGTTCTTCCCCTGCAATGGCATGGAACAGAGCAGGCCACATGACTTCGGGGGCGATCGCCTACAGCGAACTTCAGCAAACAAGTCCCGATAAAGTTAAGAAGGTTATAGCGCTCCTAAAACTCCATCCTGAATATGGCTCTCGCTGGCAACCCGAACTTGAAAAAGGGTCGCTAACCGCAAACGAAAAAGATCAGTATTTGTTCATGCTAGCTGCACGGTGGCCTGACGATGTCCGTGGACAAGTAGCCTTTGATCGCCCGACTTGGCATTTTGTTAACCTGCCGTTTACCCCTGGCGCATTATCAACGCCTCTTTCGGTTGATCCAGGGCAGGAGAGCATTCTGACCGAGTTCCCTAAAAATATCGACATTCTTAAAAGCAATGCCTCTGCGTCTGATAGAGCGATCGCCTTTTGTTGGTTTGAGCATCTTGCTGGAGATGTTCACCAGCCTTTGCACACGACGAAGCTGATCACCTCGGACTATCCAGAACCTGAAGGAGATCGAGGGGGAACCCGTTTTTACATCAAAGTTCCTCCAAGCATTAGCACGATTAGCCTTCACAAGTTTTGGGACGATCTAATTCTCGGTTCGGAGCAATTTCGTGCTGTTCGCAATAAAGCCATTGAGTTGCGTTCTCGAAGCGATCTAAAGCGTGTTTCATATCCACAGCTCGCACAAATACGCTTCGAGAACTGGGCTAAAGACGAAAGTTTTAAGCTTGCGAAAGAAGTGGTGTATCGAAATGGAAATCTGATGGGCAGTAAAGATAAGGCGAAGGGAACCGTTCTGCCGTCCGATTATGCATCATCGGCAAAGTCTGTAGGTGAGCGACAGCTTGTCCTAGCGGGTTATCGGATGGCTGATTTCATAAAAACGCTGTTCTAGAGGGTGCCCAATGAGTTGAGCTACTGCAAGAGCCATGATCAAAATCCGACACTCTGACAAATGCACTTGCTGCCAGCGCTTCAGCGGATACTTAGGTTCAGAGTTTCTGATCTGTGCCGTTCACCCGTCTGGGCTAGAGCAAAGGCCATGCCCTGATTTCGCTGAAGTGGCAGGGCAGTGGATCCGTTAGGCGGTGATTACTACAATGGTGAGCTGGTGCTATAGCCTGAGCATTACCTGAGTACCGAGGAGCGTTGGGAAGTTCTGAACACGCACCCTCTTTTCACTGGGATATGTCCAAAATGCAAAGTGGTCATAGCAGGATCGGATCGAATTCACTGGGATTGTCCAAACCCAAAATGCGACTGGATAGACGATTCTGTTTTTTAAGACAAGATGCTGGATTTTCCAGAGTTTTACTCCTGGTATGAAAGACGTACAGTTTTCAAAATGCTATAGACATCTCCAGAACCTGTAGCCCATATCCGACAAAGCTTTATGCCTCTCACCAAAAGGGTTTTCACTGGCTGAAACCTCCATTCTTCTTTCAAAATTCAATTTTGCGAAAAAATTATGCGATCTCTAAAAGAGAAGTTTTGCTCAGACCAGTCTCCCAGAAAGGATCTCAGGCTTAGTTTATATTATGGAGATGTCTTATGATGTATGGCTCAAAAATCTCTGAATCAGAGAGGCCGAACTTGGAGGTGCAGAAAACTCCTGAACCCCAGTAAACTCGTTATTCTCAATACTGGCCTTATTGAGAATCCACAAAAATCAATGGGCATAGGTCGCTTGAGCGTATGGTAAATCTGCTCGAAATAGGCTTAAAAAGTTTTCTGCACCACTAAGGAGTTGAAACACTAATTTAGACATTGACTCAGAAACAAGTAGCCAAGGATTGACCTTTTCAATCTCAGTAACAGCTTAATTTTCAACAATTTAGAGTATATAAATCAATTTCAGGTATTTCTATGAATACTAAGTCTTCAATAGTGGCTTTTGGTGTGATTGCACTTCTGTTGACCGCCTGTGGCGGACAAGAAAGAACGGCTGATTCTGCTCAAATTCCGGTGGATCTGAAGCCAAAGCTGCCTGACCCTAGCTTGGCAGGTACCCTTAAAATTGATGGTTCAAGTACCGTTTTTCCGATTACGGAAGCCATTGTTAAAGAATTTAAAACCCACAATCAAAAGGTTCAGATTGAGAGCAAGTTTTCCGGGACAGGTGGCGGGTTTAAAAAATTCTGCAAAGGTGAAACCGATATCAGCAATGCCTCGCGCCCCATTTTAGATGCAGAAATGGAAGCCTGTCGGCAAGCCGGAACCGCCTATATTGAGCTGCCCATTGGATTTGATGCGCTCACCATTGCCGTTAATTCACAAAATAGCTGGGCAAAAGATATTACCGTGACAGAGCTAAAGCAGCTTTGGGAACCCGCCGCCCAAGGCAAGGTGAAAACGTGGCAGCAGGTGCGATCCTCTTGGCCTGCAACACCCATCAAGCTGTTTGGCCCTGGCAAAGATTCAGGTACCTACGATTACTTCACAGAAGTCGTTATGGGTAAAGATGGTGCCAGTCGCAGCGACTACACCGCCAGTGAAGACGATGATGTGTTAGTCAAAGGGGTGAGTCAAACGCCTGATGCCTTGGGCTACTTTGGACTGGCCTACGCCGAGGCTAATCAAAGCAAGCTAAAGGTGTTAGGGGTTGATAACGGTCAGAGCATCGTTATTCCCTCTCGTGAAACGGTTGAAAAGGCGCAATACCAGCCCCTGTCCCGTCCCCTTTTCATCTATGTAAATTCCAAAGCGGCTCAGGATAAGCCAGAACTGCGTGCGTTTGTCGAGTTTTACCTCACCAACAGCAAAGAACTGGTCAACACCGTGGGGTATATTCCACTCCCTGAAGAAGGCTATCGGCTCTCTTTACTTCACTTTGAGCGGGGGAAGGTGGGTACCGTTTTTGGTGGCAAACCTCAACCCAACCTCACCATTGGTCAGCTTCTGCGAAAACAGGCTGCATTTTAAGTTGATATCTGGGGGCATGGTTCAATACATCTATCGTTACTGCGTAACATCTGCTGTTTCGAAATGTGCATCCAATTCTGTAGGGTCAATCTTTGATATCGCGGACACGTCGGTGTCCGCTGCAATTAACAAGTGCTCAATTATCTCTCGTTTTGTCGTCCCACAGCGCTACGACAACCGCTCTAAAGCGCTGTAAGCCTGGGCGCTTACCAAGTATTTAGCCGTCGATCATCTCCATCCTGCTGATCGACACGCACGGTATTTGCGTAATCCATTCGCTAATCGTATTCAAGTCCCATCAACCAAGCTAAGAGGGATCCAATTGTTAAAAATCTCCAGTTTTCCAAGCGGATTCAGCAGCAGCGTTAATGAATTCCAATCTAGGCACCGCGTCATAGAAAAAGAATGGTTTAATCCCCAATACCTCCACGCTGTATTTCTGTTCTAAAGCAATCTTTTCAGGAAGCCTATCAACGCCCAAATCCGAAGCCGGAACATTTTTAATCCAATAGTCTGAGCCGTATCGGTTGGGAGCCTCGAACAAAGCGCAAAACAGTAAAGCATCTTGCTTGAAGAATTTAATTTCGTGAACGAAAGCCATTTGAACTTCTCCTAGGGTGTTTTAGCCATCGGCACGAGCGCTACATTCTTCTGCCAGTCAAGTGAGCAGAAGATTCAACGAGCCATCTCAAGACCAAAATCCTAGCGCTTATCCTTTGTTAAGCTGTGTATAGAAGCCTTCAAAAGATATTTCCATCCTCCAGTGACGACACCGCCGAGTCGTCACTGAGCTGCCGTTTTAGCTTTATCGTTGGGCGATCATCTCTTTGAATCCATAGCCCGCGCCGCCGCATCTCCCCCCGTGGTCTGGGCTTGGGGGACTGTTGGGCAGTTGCCACCAGAGCAAGCTTCACTACCAGAAAGTTTTTAAGCAATGATTGTGCATGGAGTCGAGGGGCACCAGCCAGACTTAAAGTCGGATATCCTTTAGAAGTTTTTGATCTAGGGCTTCGACTAGAGTGATCACGTTGTTGCTACTTTGAGACCTGAACAAGTCTCTTTAACCTTCCAACTAAACCTTTCTTCGCCTCGGTTTTCGATAAACCGAGGCTGACAAAACCTAGCCGAAACGACCCCCGATATAGTCCTTGGTATAGGTTTCTCGAGGATTAGTGAAAATATTGGTGGTTTCATCATATTCAACGAGATAGCCAACTTTTACCCCTTTTTCGTCAGCCTCAACGTTAAAAAAAGCAGTGTTATCCGATACGCGAGAAGCCTGCTGCATGTTGTGGGTCACGATAACAATGGTGTACTTCTCCTTGAGTTGATTCATCAAATCTTCGATGTGCAGCGTTGAAATCGGATCCAACGCTGAGCAGGGTTCGTCCATTAAGATTACGTCTGGCTGTACGGCAATCGCGCGGGCAATACAAAGTCGTTGTTGCTGACCGCCAGACAAAGACAGACCGCTATCGCTCAGTTTATCCTTGACTTCATCCCACAGAGCCGATTGCAAAAGAGACGCTTCAACGAGGTCATCCAGATTGCCCTTGAAGCCATTTATACGCAGTCCGTAGGCAACATTTTCATAGATTGACTTTGGAAAGGGATTGGGTTTTTGAAATACCATTCCTATGTGCCGACGTACCAACACCGAATCGACGTTTCGACTATAGAGGTCTTCATTGCGGTAATAGATTTGACCTTTGATGTGGAAGTCCTCAATAAGGTCATTCAAGCGATTAAAGCAACGCAGAAGCGTGCTCTTCCCGCACCCTGACGGCCCAATAAAGGCCGTAATTCGGTTGCGGATAATCTTCATAGAAATATCTTTGATGGCTAAAAACTTACCATAGTAAATATTGAGATTTACTGCTTCAAGGATTGTTTCTTCTGTTGAGTTGAAGGTTTGAGTATTCATGGTTGTACCATATTGTTTTCAGGATTTCTGCAAAAGCTTTGCTATAAAAGGGTTTTCAGTAAAGCTATTCAACTGAAGTTCCTTGCTACCCAAGGAGCTATGGTATTGATGGAATGGTATGGAGCGGGGATCCATTCAAAGTTTGAAATGACTAAAATGCTCACAAAGACGCAATTGTCTAGTTTGAGTGTAGCTGTTTAACAAAATGGAGCGGCAATCCATTAAGACGTTGAAGTTGAAAGACGCAATTTAGCCAGTAAGCGACAGCAGCAAGGCGGCTCTAAGTCTGAATAATGTGCATAGTTCAACCAAGGGTGATACCTTCTGCAATACCAATCCAGCAGATGCTGTTCAGCCAATCTGTGGTTAATAGCCCGAATACCCTATCCAGTATGGGTTTCAAGTATTACAATAATCAAATTCTAAAAGCTCCAATATTCACTTAACAGCTTCATCGCAGCTTAAGCAAACATTGCCATCCAGCGTTCTAGTACAACGTGGCGGAAATCCATTTACCATTGACTAGCGACGGTGAGAATAGTATCTGACCTCTGAAATTTTAAATAGTAGGTTGACTTATGCCACGTTGTACTAGCCTTCAGTACCACTGAAATAAGTATCGCTAAATTCTCCATATGTGTTTCTGAATAAGGATTTCAAGCTTTTTTATGATTTTGCTTGCCTTATCCCAGATTATGAATTTTTGCTTCAAATCGTCTCTTTTCCAACCTTGTAAGATCCGTTCTTTCGTTGCTAGGGGGCGTCAATCCTAGACTGACCTCAAAAAATGAAACAAAAATCCTTAATTTGCAATGTTTTTGGCTAGTTTTAGTGGTATTGGTTCTAGCCTTGGATTGATATTGTGAAAAAATCTTTGCAAGTTACATAAAAGTGCTACTCTTCAAACTTAAAGAATTAAATCAAGCTCTAAAATGTCCCTAGTGCATACAGACAAAAGCTTCATCGCTAGCCTGATCCAATTAAAGGAGTGGCACGAGGAAGCTCTTTGGGAAATAGATTCAAGAGCGGCTCATCATAGAGAACAGATAAATCAAATTGACGCTTTACTGACAGCAATTCCAAATTCAAAATTTCTGGAGCCTGAAACCCTTGATTTATCGTTCAAATCAAGCTCAATTGAAGGGACTTGCTCGGCTGAAACGACGCAAAGCCGTTCTGAATTTGGAATTGCTGCCCTACTGATCCATATACTTGAGCCTCAATCCGAGCAAGCAACCTCTACCGTCAATTCAAAGGCTCAACGTGAAATTCACCCGCACGCTTCATTACCCATAAAATTAGGAATCATCGCCCCAGACACAATTTTAGAGACCAAGGTAACGAGAACAACCTTCACAAAGGCTACATCACCCATCGAAAAAGCTAAAACAGCTCATAGCCGTGCCTCACTTCCAATGCTGTCTAAATTTGGGGGACTGACCAAACTTGAGGCGATCGCTAAGGTACTAGCGGAGCAATCAGGCGAAGCATTGCATCAGAATAGTCTCATTCAGATTCTTTACGGAGACTTAAGCCCGATAGCACTTAATTAAGAAATTCGCCGCATGAGAGCGTCATTAATGCAGGGCATCCGCAAAGGCTTATGGCAAAAAGCGCCTAAACAGCCTTCAAGCTTTCTAGCGGAAGCCAATAAAGGATCCAAGACAAAGGAAATTCCTAAAAGTGCTAGCTTTGTTTCCCCCAAAATAGAAGACCCAAGCGTATTTCTTGATATTCCTGCCATTCCTAAAGTGCCTACCCCTGGGAACTCAACAAAGTTAAAACAAACGCGAAAGTCATCACCATCAATCAAAGCTAAGCGAGTGATTGAAAAAGAAAGTTCATCTAATCATTCGCCACCTAAGTCTCCCAAACGGGGAGGTCTTGAGTTGTTCAAAGCAGCCCAAATTTGGAGTGCTGGGGGAAGAATCCAGAGTAGTCCAGACTCCCTAGACAGACACGAAGGCATGAAAAATTAGTATATATGGATAGATATAGCGTTTGAAAAGAAAATACGTCGAATTTAAGCAACCAGATGCCTCTGAGTTTAATGTTGGTCCTGATGAAAATTGGATTGTCTGGGAAATTAAATGGAAGCGACCTCAACTCAATCATTTTCAAAGCTATTTTGGTAAAGTAAAAAATTCTAAAAACCTTTTTAAGGTGGTAGCTCAATTTGGGGCCAAAAGCATCCTTACCATTGGTGGGTTGAGTGGAGAATTGATTGAACCAGGAAAGTTCTTGGAGCTTAATTATCCAGGAGGAGAGCCGATGGAAAAGGCTTGGCAGTTCCTTTGGGAACCAACCGAGCTAACAAGGCAGCTAATTAACGCTGAAATTAAAGCTTATCAACAAAATCATGAGCAATTCATTGAATCAGCCAATTCCATTTTCAAAACTTCAGTTCTTTTAAAGGCGACAGATTATGGTCAGTCTGAAGTGGAGGTCTCTCAGATACTGCTGAGACGACTCCCTAGAATGCTGAAGAAAGGACCTGTTTGGAGACTAGAAAAGACATTACATAATGATTTACAGGTTCATGAGGAGCAGTATTATCAGGAGCCAACGAGCAATGAAAGTAATTTGCCTCGATTAACTAAAACCCTTACCTAAATTTCAGACGATTCTACTCACGCCACCCTTTGAGATACTTTGGCTTTTGAAGGCGATCGTTTTGGCTCGTGCTTTTCAAAGTCGATTTAGATACTCTGGATTCCGGTAGAGGCAAATTTTCAAGATGGTCTAATTGATTATCCCTTGGGTGCTTTAGCGAAAATGCTTATCCCTAGGCGTAAAACCTTATCCTAAACCGAAAACCCAACACCATACCTTTATAGTCAAAGCTGGGAGCAAGATTAAGGATTGGTTAAAATTCTTTTTGCTTATTCTACTCCTTTTACTTATTTTTTTTATTGAGATAAACTTAAGAAAATGACGTATCAAGGCAATTATTTATATTTGTAAATAGATGGGTCTACTATACCAGTTCTTAAAAATGAAGTATTAGAATTGTAGGGGTGTAAGCATTTGCAGATGAATCATCATCCAATCATTAAGGTTTTAATCTCTTTAGCAATACAAAAAACTTGGAAGATTCTCAACGAGAATGTTTCAAGTCTGTGATGAATCTTATTCAAATTCAGACTCAATTTTTAGAGAGATATAAATATGAACTTCATGCTTTCGGAAAGAATTCTTGAAGATAATATATCTCGTCGCTTGATGTGGTGGACAAAGATATACACAATCAACCCTTTTTGTATTTATTATTTTGGCCCTTTTAATCAAATTGAAGAAGCGCAAAATTCACGGTTTGGGTACGTGCAAGATCTCGAAGATGAGGATTCAAAGATAGTTTATATAAAATATTTGCGGCTCAATCCTCAGAATCTGACTGTTGAGTATAAAAATCTTAGTCGGGTACGATGGCTGCATGAGCTGATGCAAGACAATCTCATGCTAAAAGTCGCATACGAGCCAGAGGTGCTTTGTCCTATACAGAAATAGGTTTCCATCTATGACTATTCTTGAGAAATCAAGATTTACATAGAGCATTTGAGGCAGTCTTTAAGAGTCTTGGAGTATCATCATGTCTACATCAATGGTTGGACAGGATGAAAATTCTGAACATGAACCCAACAAAAACATTAGTTTTTCAGACAGTTTTTTAGAATCATCGCCCTGCTCTTTATTAGCTGCGGTGCAAGAACTTCGTCGTTCAGTGGTTCAAGAAGGTGACGCGATCTTTAGCCAATGGCGATCGCAGATCCACCGAGAAGCGTTTCTCAAAAGCAGCCTCAATCTGGCTTACTACCTTGCCTTACGTCATCACGACCTGCGATGCCTCCAATCGGCTTTAATGCCCTGGGGGCTATCTTCCTTGGGGCGAATTGAATCGAGAGTTCTCCCCAATTTAGATGCTGTTATTTCAACCCTGAGCGCGATTTGCCAAACCCCTCAAGCGTCGCTGCCCCAATGTCCTACTGCCGAAGATTTTTATGAAGGCGATCGACTGCTGCAAAGCCAAACAGAAGCGCTATTCGGGAAATCATTATTTCAGCGTCGGGTCAGAATTATGGTGACATTACCCGCTCAAGCGGCAAGTCAGACTGACCTCGTTCGAGAGTTGATCAAACGTGGAACCGACTGTTTTCGTATTAACTGTGCCCATGACAACCCAGACAGTTGGGCAGCCATGATTATCAATATCCGTCAGGCAGAAATTGAAACGGGCTACAACTGCAAAATTTTAATGGATCTAGGTGGCCCTAAACCCCGCCTTGGGATGGCACTCTCGCCCGAACCCAACCAACACCGGATTTATCGGGATGATCGTCTATTAATCACCCGCGATTTGCCAACCGCCAACGGATCGCCCTATTTTCAGGCTCAGTGCAGCCTGCCCGAAGTTTTAGATCAATTACAGATGGGCGCATCGGTCTGGATCGATGATGGTCATATTGGCGCTCAGGTTGAGTCGATTCTCCCAGAAGGCGTATTGCTGCGCATCACCCATGCTGATCTCAAAGGCAGTAAGCTCCGGCTCGATAAAGGACTCAACTTTCCCAATACCGAATTAAGCCTGAGTCCCCTCACGGATAAGGATTTACAGGACCTAAAATTTGTAGCCACTCATGCCGATATTGTGGGCTACTCCTTTGTGCAGAACCCCCAAGACATTGAACTCTTGCAGCAGGAGTTGCAGCTCTTGCTGCCTAAAAACAAACAAATTCCAGCGATTATAGCCAAGATTGAAACGCCTCAAGCAGTACGCAACTTACCAGAACTCATTGTTCAAGCTGCGGGGAAACAGCCCTTTGGCATTATGATTGCCCGTGGGGATCTGGCAGTTGAGGTGGGTTATCAACGTCTTGCCGAAATTCAAGAAGAAATCCTTTGGCTTTGTGAGGCCGCTCATATTCCCGTAATTTGGGCAACACAAGTCCTAGAAACCCTGGTCAAAAAGGGAATCCCCTCCCGTGCAGAAATGACGGATGCAGCAATGGGCGAGAGGGCAGAGTGTGTCATGCTCAATAAAGGTCCTTTCATTCTCGAAGCCGTCACCATTTTGGACGATGTATTGAGTCGGATGCAGGCTCACCAGATTAAGAAATCTCCCCAATTAAGGGCGCTCCATTCTTGGTGATTCACCCAGCCAATTCCAAGCAGGAGTATTGAAATGACGAACGAGACAGCATCTGAAGCGGTTGAAGAAACCACTACACAGGATAAAAATACCCTAGGAGAATTAGCCTTCGCCTCAATTCAGAAGCATTTTCAGAAGTCAATCAAGCATGAAGAAGAGATCTTTACGGACAAAGACCCCGAGCCGCTTCATCAGATGCGGGTCGGTATGCGACGGTTGCGAACTTCATTGATGATGTTTGCACCGTTTATATCTCTATCGGTAGAACAGGAGCGCGATATTACAAAGATCTCAAAAAGCTTAGGCAGTGTCCGAGATTTGGATGTATTGGGGATATGGCTTCAAGGGTTTATATCCAACTCCGAACTGAATGAAGCGGAGTCAAAACAAGTCGAAAAAGCATTGCAGTGCTTAAATCGTCGGCGAGAAAAGCAATTTAAGCAAATGTGCAGAACGCTGAGGGGAAAACGATACGATCTATTTGTCGAAGAATTTCAAGAGTGGCTGACGAACCCCAGATTTCAGGCTGGTGCTGATTGGCCGATACATCTCGTATTGCCAGATTTGCTGCTGCCGCTGATTAGCCAGCTCTTGCTGCATCCGGGTTGGTTAGCTGCGATCGCCGACCCTATCGACGAGTGGTCTCCCAACAGAGCAATTTCAGAGAATCAAATCGAGATCCATCTTGCGGAGTCTGGAACGGTTTTACATGATCTGCGAAAGCAGACTAAACGTGTGCGGTATCAAACGGAATTGTTTAAAGACTTTTACGATTCGGCCTATACTGAGCAAACCCTTGAATTTGGGACTATTCAAGATATTCTAGGTCAACTACAAGATAGCCGTGTGTTTAGCGACTTTCTGACTCTAGAAATTGGTTCCCAGTGGGAAAAAGCAATACCCACTTTGGAAAGCTACATGCAAAAACAGCATGTAGAACTATGGCAGCAATGGCAAACGATTCAGCAGAAATATTTGAATGCTGAATTCAGGGACACGTTGCGTGTCCTTATTTTACGACCCTTGTAAAGTTTTTTGTGAGACAAGAAAATGTTAAATCCAACTACAACACTTGAAATTTTCCAAAATCATCAGCAAAAACACAGCTATAAGGCTAGCGAAGTAATTTTTGCAGAAGGTGAACAGAGTAATTTTATGTATGGCATTATTGAGGGCGAGGTAGAGGTGACTTCAAACGATCAGACGATAGAGAAACTAGGCCCTGGAGAAGTATTTGGCATCTCTGCTTTACTTGAAGAACAACCAAGACTCTATACGGCGATCGCTAAAAAGGATTGTATATTAGCAGAAGTTGATAAACGACATTTTCTCTTTATCACTCAAGAGCTTCCAATGTTTGCGCTTGAAATCATGCAAAGTTATGCTGCTCGATTAGATCGACTAGCAGGACTAGAAAAAAAGTCTTATTAGAGGAGTAAAAATGAGTTCAAGTTCTGATCAAATTATATCTATAGAAAAGATTGAAAATATTGACTTTTCGCATAAACATGTTGCTGATATATTTGGCGGACTAAGGCACAAACCAAGTTCCTTTAGTGTAGTAGTTGTCGCTTTTCTCGGAATCTTCAGCTCAAATCACGATTATGAGCCTTCTAGTGTTGAAATTAAACTATATAACAGTGAAACGTTTCACTGTTATATAGTTTAAAAATAGATTTCTGAGCTATGTAAATTTACCTTTCGGGATGTTTAAAGTTTGATTCTAATCAAGCTCTCTCGCATAAAAAATCTAAAGATATTTTCAATGAATACACTTGAAACTAATGCTGCAATTTTTGTCATCTTCTTCCCGAGGAATCTAGTATGTCGATTTAGTTGGAATTTTGGCATGCTCCGAGATATTAATAATACTTGATAGGAATTGCTAACCCATTAATTACCATATCCTTTAGAGACGTTAATCATGCCCTTCGAAACGAAGAACGGAACCGATCCATCGGAAAAGACATTTCAACATGAAAAGACGGATAAGAAATCTAATAAAAGCAAGGTTAAACAATTCATTGACACCGATAAAGTTGAAGAAAGCCCTTCTGACATGCGAAAACTCAGTAACAAGTTTTATGAGATGGAGTTGCTCCGACTCCAGTCTGAACTCGTCAAGATGCAATATTGGGTAAAGCATACGGGTTGCCGCATAGTCATAATCTTCGAGGGACGTGATGCAGCAGGGAAGAATAGCACCATCAAGCAGCTTATCGAACCCCTGAATCCTCGAGGATGTCGGGTAGTGGCTTTAGGTACACCGAGCGATCATGAGAAGACTCAGTGGTATTTCCAGCGCTACATAACTCATCTTCCTGCTGCGGGTGAAATCGTCTGTTTTGACAGAAGTTGGTACAACCGTGCTGGGATTGAGCATGTCATGGGATTTTGTACCGAAAACCAGTACCAGGAATTTATGCAAACCTGTCCTGAATTTGAGCGAATGCTGGTTCGTTCTGGCATTATTTTGCTTAAGTATTGGTTTTCAGTCAGCGATGAAGTGCAAGAGCAACGATTTCAGTCACTTATGATTGATCCGATGCACCGCTGGAAGCTTAGCCCGATGGATTTAGAATCTCGCAATCGCTGGGTGGATTTTTCCAAAGCAAAGGACATTATGTTTACTTATACTAATATTCCAGAGGCTCCCTGGTTTACGGTGGAATCCGACGACAAAAAGCGGGCTAAACTGAACTGTCTCCGGCACCTCCTCAGCAAAATACCCTATGTAGACATGACGCCTGAATCGCTGGAGTTAGCGCCTCGAAAGCCCCCTGAGGACTATGTGCGATCACCGCTCAATGAACAGTACTTTGTTCCCAATCTGTATTAGCTTCAAAAGCTTGGTATACATAGCTACGTCAGAAAATCCCTTCGCATATACTTGCTGTTGCACAAAATAGCTAGACTCTCTTAACTGGCACTAAGTTATTCAAGTAACTTGAGCAATCAGAACGACACAGGAGCGAACTTCAACGGAGTAGAAATCGCCATGATGGGGAGATGTCGTGCCCAATTCGCAGAAAGCATCCGGCAGAGATAATGCAGTGTTTACCACACGGTGCCAACGTTCCCCTTCACCCAGTGGAGGCAGTTCAAACTCAAGTTCCTCCCAATAGGCGTTGAGCATAACGTGCAGATATTCCTTAGCAGTTGGATGGCGTAGGGAAAAAGCGAGGCTATGAGACTCATGACTCCAATCTGGCTGTCCTAACTTAACTCCTTGCCAGACAAGGTGGGGTTTGTCACTGGTGCATGAGACTTGGAGGCGAATTTCCTGTCGGAACACTTCTAAATGTTGAATGAAGTCAATTAGCCGTCGCAGGAAGCACCATAAATCAAACTGTATGTCAATCTGACTCCAGTCAAACCAACTCAATTCATTGTCTTGGCTGTAGGCATTGTTATTGCCAAACTGAGTACGACGAACCTCGTCACCCATCAAAAGCATCGGTGTACCCTGAGATATAAAGAGGATGGTCAGGAAATTCTTAATTTGCCGGAGTCGCAAAGCTTCAATTTCGGCAATGTCCGTCTCGCCTTCCTCACCGCAATTCCAGCTAAAGTTGTCATTTGCCCCATCCTGATTGTTTTCCCCATTGGCCTCGTTATGCTTTCTGTCATAGGAAACAAGGTCGTTGAGGGTAAATCCGTCATGACAGGTAATGAAGTTTATGCTGCGGTTGATATCAGTATCCTGCCTTCTGTAGATGTCCGAACTGCCTAAAATTCTCGCCGCTAGAGTTTCGACTTTGGACAAATCTGAAGGTCAAATGGGCTGAACGCTATGCAAGAAAGGATAATGACGGTTTCAATCTAAAGCCCCGTCATTATCGCCACCTCCATTATGCCTATTCCTCTCACTGCATCTGAGTTTAAGAGTT